>JANPPB010000464.1:0-11295 GCA_031428295.1 Segetibacter sp.
GGATTGCCCTGGTATTTTACTGAGCCTTTAATTTTTGCCAGGCGGTTCTTCATCAGCCTGGCATCGGCCCAGGCCTGTACTTCTTCCTGGCTTAGTTTGCCCGAGTGAATAAGTTTGAATTTTTCAAGGCCAATGGTGTTAGCAAGGTCTGTATTTGAGATGTTACCTCCTTCGGTCCATGAAGGCTCAGCAGCATCTACATCAATTATCTCCTGGTCTGTAAAATTCCACGACGTGGCCTGAACAGCTTTGAATTGATAACGGGTATCTATGGTAGCATTATAATCAAGCATGGTTGCGCCAAACAAAACATCCAGTTTAGCAGGGGCAGATAAGGCAGGTTTTTTTATGGATAAAGTTCCATCGTTTGCAAGGCAAATACAGCCAATCACATCCATCCGCGAAACTATAAAATCCCAGTCGGTAGTATCGAACTGTATCAAGTCTTTATGCTGAATTGAGGTGGTTTCTACATCGGCTGTAACGCCACCATATTTACCAATCAGTTCTTCGGCAACATCGCTGTCGGTTACGTTATTGTAGTGTTTGCTGTTTCGGCCCACCGTCATTTTAACGGCAGCGTCTTTACACTCAATATTTAATTCCGTAGAAGCCTCAGTAATGCTGTTGGCATGGGTAGTAATGATGCCTTTAAAAACGGTGGTTTCCTGTGAGTGATAACCAAGAATTATTTCTATGCTTTTGCCCGGTAGAAATGAAGCCGTATCGCTGATGGCAAAAGTTTCCAGGCTTGGGTTGCCATCGTATAATTTAATATTGGCCGAAGGGATTTTATTAATCTCTTTATGAATGGAAATTTTACCAACCTGGTATTCACTGTTTATAGTTTCACCATCAACCTTTATGGTAAAAGTTATTAAATCGGGATTAGCCTGTGTGGGTATGGTACGGGATACAGCCATCTTTTAGTCTTGGTTATTTTTCTACAGGTGGAAAAATCAAGCGGGTTCCTTTTGCAATTTTTCTAAATCCGGATAGACCGTTTGCACGGGCAACATCAATATAATATACAGGGTCCTTATAAATTTTTGCTACAACCAAATCAAAACGATCGTCTGCCTTAAATAATCGCTGATGGGTAATGTCGGGTGATAAAGAATTTTCAAGCGCCACACGCAGGTCTTCTTCAATGGAACCCTTAAAATCTACTCTTGCCAATGCCCGTATAGGGGTACCATCCGGTTTAAACAATTTGTAGTCAATATCCATTGTCATCATCTGGCCCTTGAACAACAAGGTGCCCCACTTAATAGCTACAAAATTTGGACGATGGGTTTCGCTCTGGTAATAGAACATCAACTGTTTAAAGGTCTCAATCTGCTCAATGATGTTGGCAGTTTCGGCAAAGGGGTTTACGATGCCTATATTTATCAGCGCCGGCTCAACAACTACCCCTGAACTATCAAACACAAAGTCAAAATGAATGTCCTGAGCTGCAATGTTATTAAAATGCAATTGCGGGTGAGAGGTCCCCTGCCCCTGGCTTTCGGTTTGATCGACCCTGTATTTTATAGTGTACGATTCAGGGTTGATGAGTACAGTAAAAGGCGCTCCTTTCTTTTCGGAAAAAGCTTCGTCGGCATAAGCCTGTAATTGCATTTTATCCAGCTTGCCCAGCATTATCTTTCATTTTTTTCTTTAAGCGTTTTGATAACTTCCCTGACACATTCCTTTACGATCTCCTTCTTTAACCTTGCTTCATCAATTTTTATAGGCTGGCTGTTTTGCTGACGGCTCGTATCGCTGACGACCGCCTTTATATAGAGTTCTTTTATTTCTATTGGCATAATTTGGTTGTTCGTTGATGGTTGGTGGTTGCTTATTCGTTGCTCGTTGGTCGTTGGTGGTTGCTTATTCGTTGATCGTTGTTGGTTGTTGGTTGTTCGTTGGTGGTTGGTCGTTGTTGTTTGATTGTTGTAGGTTGATAGATGTTACTCCTATATATGCTTTATGCTACATCCTAACCAATTCTTATTTATAATTCTTAATTCGGCTTACACTGTTTTCAATTCATAATTCTCAATTCATAACTTATAATTCCTCTTTTCTCCTATCTCCTATCTTCTCTCTTCTTCTTTTTACTTTTTACTTTTTACTTTTTACTTTTTACTTTTAAATCGAAACACTGGCACTTAAAGATGCAGCACCGCTTATCAATGATTCAACCCCGATTGTTTTGAAATAGTTGTAGCTCAACACCAGCGATTCTACGACTACTGAATTTTCTTGTGCATTAAAATTTGATACCTGTATTTTTTTAGGAATTGCATTAATAACATACCATGATTGTAAAGGCAGATGCTCGGGAGTTAATAGCGAGATCAAAACATTCGTAGGGACAAAAACAAAATCTTCAATGGCATTTTTGCACCACAAGGTTATGCCCGAACCAATGAATAGCCCCCGCTTCAGTGTAATGTCAGTATACCTGTTTCTAACAGGTAACTGGTGTGTAAAACGGTTTTGTCCGCCTTCTTTAACCGGTTCCATTTCCAACTCCACATCTAAACCAGAAACTTCCTGGAAACGAAAATCCTGTGGTGTTTGCGGAAACAACTCGAAAACGACCAAAAAGTGAAAGCCTACCGGAGGTGCAAAAAGATCCATACGTTAATCGTTTTGAATCGTTAAGCCTTCATGAGCAATCTCAATGGTCTCAATGGCTACTTCGTTACCATCGCCTTTAAGATCGGTTGACTGCACCTTGACAGGCCATGCGTTTTTAATTTTCCAAACTACTACCGGCTCATGCGTTTCATTCAAAAGCGAAATGGTGATATCGCGGCGTTCAATGGTATTTAAGGCCACAGTATTCCACCAATTAAAATACTCGTTATCGTGGGCAAACGTGCCCCGCTTCATAGTAATGTTGCCAAACTTTTGCATGCCCGGCATTTTTGTTTTAGAGTACTCAGGGCTGGCACCATCGCGGTATTCTATTACGTCGGTGCTAACTTCTAAACCGGTAACCTCAGTAAAACCAATGCGGGTACCACCCCACTCTACACGAAAATGAAACTTAGGTATGGGATATGTTGCCATGTTAGATTGTTTTATTTTTTAAGTTGTAGTGAATTATATATTTCTGAAACTGTCTGGGTGTTTTGATGTTAAACCACGCTCCAATCGGTTATACAGTACAAGAGTGCGACGCAACGAAAGCCAAATTAAAGACACACCGCCCGGCTCAAAATCTGTATTGCATCGTTTGATATTTTACGACTCCTGTAACTTGTGCATGAACCTAAGAATAATAAACTCAGCAGGGCGAACAGCCGCCAAACCAATTTCAACTATCAGTCGTCCTTCTAAAATGTCTATTGCCGTCATGGTTTGGCCAAGGCCCACTTTTACAAAAAAGGCATGCTCAGGTTTAGCACCTGCCAAAGCACCTTCTCTCCATAAAAGTGTCAGGTAATTTTCTATCATTGCACGCAAACGGGTCCAGGTGTTGGCATCGTTGGGCTCGAATACAAATTGTGCTGTTGCTTTTTTAACGGACTCTTCCACCATAATAAAGAAGCGTCGAACAGAAATATACCGCCACTCATTGCTGTTTCCATCCAGGGTTCGGGCACCCCAGATTAATATGCCTTTGCCTGCAAAAGCACGAATTGCATTTACTGATTTTCCTGAATCAGCATCAATATTCATAGTTTCCTGCTCCTGGTCAGTAACAACATCAGCAATGTCGTAAACGGAGGTCAACGAAACATTTGCTGGTGCTTTCCAAACACCACGCGATGCATCAACGGCTGCATATATACCGGCAACTGCAGAAGACGGCGGTAAAGTGATGACAAGCTTTTGAATGGAACTAACCGCTTCGAAATAAGTGGACTTTTCTGTAGCAAGTAAAGTATTAAGTTTTACGGCGGCTGCTGCTGCTCCATTAGTTGTTATCACCACATCTACATCGGTATCTACATATTGATAGCCGAACGTAGTTTTAACCGATGGATAGTATGCCGCCCCGTAATTAAGATTGGAGGTTTTACCAAAATTTGTTCTGAATTGCGAGATGGCTGCCGTAGTGGTTGTAAAGGCTGCCATGGGGTACACGTCAACGATGGTAAAACGGTCCTGCAGTTTGGCGCACTGGTCAATAGCCTTGCCTATTAAGGTATAGTAATTGGTTTCGCTTATGGCAAATCCTTCGGGAAAAACAAGGAGTGTTGGCTCATCATAGGCTTCAATAATTGCAAGACCTTCTTCCAGGTCGGTATTAACAATGGTACCCGCAATACCCATAGCACCAATTGATAAAATATAACATGGTCCGCCACCATTATCAAAATACAAACGCATGCTGTAATACATGTTGTGTGCCGAGGCACTGGCTATGGAAGCCGAAGCTTTTAAAGATGTTACTACCCCACTTACGGTAGTTTTAGTTATCGCAATATTGACATCAGACTCATTGAACGCCTTACCGTAATACTGTATGTACTCGAGCAACGAAAATATTTTTGTTGGCTTTTTTGTGAGTGAAGCGCCTGCGGCATCAATTGCTTTTTCGGTATAACCTATGAATACAGGAATTGCCGTTGACACCTGTGCTACAGAAGGGGGAAAGGAGGGTATCTCGTTAATGTATACACCCGGCGTTTTAATGGCGGTTTCGTTAATCTGTGACATATTTTTATATGTTTAATGATGAGGTGATAGAAGGTTTATATTTTACTTTTAAAAGGCAATACATACACCGGGCTCAATATTTCTTTTGCTCCTCCAAATAAATTATAACTGGCATTTGTTGTTCCGTTATTGAAAACATCGATTACTGCAAAACAATTTGTAGCTGGCTTAACTATGGCAGTGTCGGCCAGGTCAGCATTATTTACCATAGGTTCCAGTGGTAAAATTTTCTTCCAGAAGTTAGCATTTGAGAGGGGAATAGCATCTGCGCTATTAACCGGTTGTATAGTTGCATAGGGTTCGCCTCCACTGCTTACAATGATACCAGCATCGTAACTTTTTGCTATACTATATGGATCGATAGTTTTAGAAATATATGTTTTTGCACTTTCAACATGATTAATCTTGTTTGTAAAATAGTATACTACTTTACTACCTGTGGTGGCCACATAAGTTTTATTAAAAAACCCGCTGGAAGCCGTTAATAAAAACCTGAATTTTACATCCCCGGCTATATTTACAAAAGGTGTTTTAGGCTCTTTTGCCGGCGGCGCTACCAATTGGCTTTGAATAAAGCAAATGATGGTATCGTTTACACATTTATAACCTATAGATAACCGGCTGAATAACTGCTGCGTTTCATTGTCGGGCACAGCCGTCACCTGTTGAAATAGTTGGTTGCCATTAGCATTGTTAAATGCTTTATGAACCAGTTTTATTTGAAATAGCTCCTTGTATATGGTTGAAATAACATCCAAAGCATAGTTTATATTAAATGGTGCTGTGCCTCAATTTCTTTTATTAACGGACCAGCCTGGTCAGTTACACTATCCACTGTAATCATCCGCATTTTATACGCAATTGATGGATGGTACTTGCCACCCAGCATGGACCATAACTGGTGTAATTGATCCAGGTTGAAACTCATCATTTCCAATACCAGCTTTTCTATACCCGGATCGAGGTTAGGTGTATTGAAGTGATCGAAAACATACTTGGCCTGAAAAAACTGGATGACTTCCTGCACAAATTGCAGAGCCAGACCGTAGCCACCCTCATGCCTTACTGAAGTAAATAAAAGGGTAAGATTTAAATGAACTGCAGGATTTTTTAATAGTATGCCATTGTTCCTGCGAAGGAAGTTTGCAGGATCCCTTGCAACCCTGTCTTCTTCTACATTAATTAGGGAAATGATGATGTCGGCATTGGAGCCATGATTGCTGCCGGTACCGGCTAATATTTCGCCAATATTTCCCAGCTCAGCCTCAATACCATTATCTTTTAATTGAGATGCAATTATATCAAGTGCAGGATGTATCATATTTTGAATAAACGGACTAAAGTGAATAATTCAAAAAAGGATAGTGGATATTAAAACAAAAAGAAGAGGGGGATTTTTCGTCGGCTATGTTCTTTGCAGTTTCACTGATACACGCTCAAATCTATTATTTATAAAATTGAAATGCAAGACATTCCATTAATAAATTTTTGCTTTTATCTATATGTTAATCTAACATTAACATTGACGATTTCTAAGCATAGGTTTGTCTTGTGATAAAGTGGAAGAGGGTTACATAGATAGCTAAAAATAAAAACAGCCTCCAATTTTCAGGAGGCTGTCTAATAAATTTTCAATCTTGATCGTATTAAAATGCTTCGGCCATATCGGGTATTTGGGCAGATTTGTAAACACCCGCATCCAGTTTCTTTTTAGTTTCTTCAAAGGCTTTTAAAGTCAGGTTTATGTCCTCTACGCTATGCGAAGCAGTTGGAATGATCCGATAAATGATATCGCCTTTTGGGATTACAGGATATACCACAATTGAGCAGAAGATGTGATAATTTTCACGAAGATCCATAACCATACTAGTAGCTTCAGGCAATTCACCTTTCATATAGATCGGCGTAACCGGAGAGTTTGTATGGCCAATATCAAACCCTCTATCCTGTAAACCCTTTTGTATAAGTTTTACATTGGTCCAAAGCTTTTCTCTTAGCTCGGGCATTGTCTTAACCATTTCCATTCGCTTCAACATTCCTTCAACAATTAATAGTGGAAGGCTTTTTGCAAATATTTGGCTGCGGGTATTGTATCGCAGGTAATTGAGCACATTTTTAGGACCGCTGATAAATGCACCTATGCTTCCCATACTTTTTACAAATGTTGAAAAATACAAATCGATTTGTGCAGTACAATTTTGGGCACTGTCTGCCCCTGCACCATTTGGCCCCATATAACCAAAGCCATGTGCATCATCTATTAATATTCTAAACTCATATTTATCTTTAAGTGCAACAATTTCTTTTAGTTTTCCCTGCTCACCATCCATACCAAATACCCCTTCTGTAATTACCAAAATACCACCGCCATTTTTTGCTGCCATTTTTTCGGCACGCTTCAATTGCTTTTCACAATCATCAACATCGTTATGTTTAAAAGCATAGCTATAACCCATGTGCAATCTTATACCATCAACAATGCAGGCATGGGCCTCAGCATCGTAAACAATTACATCCCTGCGATTTACCAAAGCATCAATACAACTCATGATACCCTGGTATCCAAAGTTGAGTAGCATAGTATCTTCCCTATCTACAAATTCGCTGATAACTTTCTCCAGTTCTTCGTGCTTTTGCGTGTTCCCGCTCATCATTCGGGCTCCCATGGGGTTGCCCATACCATAATGTGCAGCGGCTTCTGCATCAGCTTTACGAACATCCGGATGGTTAACCAGTCCCAGGTAATTATTAAGGCTCCATACAATCATTTCCTTGCCTCTGAATGTCATGTGAGGACCCAATTCTCCCTCCAGTTTAGGAAAGGCAAAATAACCATGTGCTCTTTCCATATGCTGCCCAAGCGGACCACCATCCTTTACTAATTTTTCAAAAACATCTGCCATATTATTTTTTTAATTCATCGTTTTAATACCAGTATCACCAGGTAATCAACTATAAGAAAACTCATGTAATCCAACAAAAACTTCCGAAAGATTTATACGAAAAATCAAAATATTATTTGCCGGACCACTCTCTCATAAAGCGTCGCAAAGTTATATAATTGAGGGCAATGATGTATTGAAGGAATTGTGTTAAAGAGGACAGTTGTAAATTCGGAAGTTCAAAATGGAGTAATAATGCCTGTCCGTATACAATTGATAAAAATTGATGAGAAAGTATGAATGAGGCTGAATAGAAGCAATATTAAAAACCTTGAAAAGCCAGCTATGGAAAAGGATTGATGCATAATGATCAGCAACTATCTACAACACCTATAAGTTTAAATAATGACGGATATTAAAAGTATAAAAACTGTAGGAGTAAATTAGGGAAGATGCCGAGCACGATGATGAGTGCAGCAACTACAACAAGTGACACTTTAAAAGTTGAAGAAACCTGGGGAAACAACACATCACCTTCTTTAAAATACATAGATTGTATTACACGGAAATAGTAATAAACACTAACTGCTGCAAACAATACAGCCAGCACCACCAGCAAACCTACCTGACCTGTTTTTATAGCTGCTGCCAACATGTAATACTTGGCAAAAAAGCCACCGGTTAAAGGGATACCGGCGAGCGATAATAAACAAACTACTAATACACCGGCAATTAATGGTTGTGATTTAGCAAAGCCATTAAAGCCTTCGAACGAGTAATCTTCCATTTTTACCAGCACTGCAAAAATGCCAATGGTAGCCAGGCAATATGAAGCTGCATATAACAACAATCCTTCCTTAGCGGCATCGTTTACAGCGTACACTGCAAACATCATAAACCCGGCCTGGGCAATACTTGAGTATGCAAGCATTCGCTTAACGCTTTGTTGAAACACCGCAGTAAGATTACCAAAGGCCAGCGTGAGTACAATTACAACAGCCACCAGCCGATCGGTTTGTCCGCCCATATTGCCATAGCGGCTTTCGAACAGCCTGATAAATGCAGCAAAGCCAGCCACTTTAACTATGGTAGCCATAAAAGATGTAAACACGGTGGGTGCTCCATCATATACATCGGGTGTCCAAAAATGAAATGGAGCAGCAGATACTTTAAATGAAAGGGATACAAATATTAAGATCAGGCCAAGCGCCTCCAGGTAGGTAAGCGGCTGAATTTCGCGGGATACCCTGTCAACGGAGAAACTACCATTTGTGCCATACAGTAACGCAATTCCCATAAGCATGATACCTGTGGAAAATGCACCCATTAAAAAGTATTTTAATGAGGCTTCATTACTTTTCAAATTTCTTTTATCGCTACCGGTAAGTATATATAGGGGGATGGAAATAATTTCAATACCGATAAATAACATCAACAGGTTGGTATACGCTGTAACAATGCCTACGCCACAAAGCACAAAGAAGATGAGGGCAAAATATTCGGCAACATGGTTGCCTACATTTTCAATATCTCTACCCGAAAGAATGGTATACAGCAGCGTGGCTCCTACACAAATACTATTAAATAATAAGCCGAATTTTGTAAAGTGAAGGAAGTTTACAGTCTTAATTTGAAAGATTGCAAAACCATAACTTTCAGCAATGTTTAAAGCCAATAAGATCGCCAGTGCAACGGCAGCCATGTTTTTGAAGACAGATTTATTTTTAATAAATATTCCGCTTAACATTATTGCCACACCAAAAACCGCTGAAAGTATAATCGTATTCATAAATAAACCTTAATCGTAGCTTCTATTTAATTTGAGCTATTAGTTTAGTAACCGTGTCCGTAGTTAAGTTAATCATAGGTTGAGGATATACTCCAAAAACCAGGATCACTACTACCAAAATCATTAACATTAACCAGGTTCCGGTGGGCAGATTTACAACAGGTAAATTGCTTTCTGTTGCATCTCCATAAAAAACCTTTTGAACCATCCACAGGTTATACACGGCTGCCAGAATTATGCTTATTAAAGCAATCGTTGCCATCCATATATTATACTTAAATAACCCGCTAAACATTAAGAATTCGCCTATAAAAGCATTGGTCAATGGGAGTGCGATATTGGCCAAAGCCATGATTACAAATAAAATGGCTAATGTGGGTGATTTTTGAGCCAGTCCACCTAACTCGCTAAACTTGCGGGTACCTGTTTGCTTTTCTATTACGTCGGCAGTAATCCAAAGACCTAATACATTTATTCCGTGGGCAAACATTTGAAACATTACTCCCTGCATTGCTGATGGATCAGAGGTAAACATTGCGGCGCCCATTAGACCTATATGAGCTATGGAAGAGTAAGCAATTAGTCGCTTCATATCGTCCTGCTTAATGGCAATGAGGGAAGCATAAAGCATACCTATAACAGCTAATAAAATAACAAAGTGCGACATGCTTTGCGAAGCATCCGGAAACATGGGCAACAACCATCTGATAACAGCAAAAACCCCCATTTTAACCATTATTGCACTCAATACCATAGTTACAGCCGTGGGTGCCTGTTCGTAAGTATCAGGTTGCCAGGTGTGAAAAGGGAAAATAGGCATTTTGATAGCAAAGGCTATAAAGAATAGCCAAAACAAGTAAGTCTCTTTGCCGTCGGGAAATGTAAGGTTATACACCTGCGACATTGCAAGTGAGTGGCCGGGGGTTTGAAAGTAGACATATAAAATACCCAGCAACATGAGCAGTGAACCTATAAATGTATAAATGAAAAATTTAAAGGTGACCTGTATCCTCTTCTCGCCACCCCAAATGGAACTTAGAAAGTAAACTGGTATTAATGCCAGCTCCCAAAAAAAGTAAAACAATAATAAATCAGCAGCACAAAACACACCCATTAAACCTGCCTGGCTTAGCAACATTAAAGCATAAAAAGATGCGGGTTTACTGTAAGAGTTTTTATAAGTTGCTGCAAAGATGACAGGAAAGGAGATAGCAGTAAGCAGGGTAATCATCTTACCCATACCATCTAAAGAAACCGAAAAACGGCTGCCCAGTAAGGGTAACCATTGTGTATCGTAAGCTAACTGGCTGTTGCCTTTCAGCATTCCCAGGCTAAACAGGCTGACAATTAATGTAGCTATCGAACTTAGCAATGCCCATGACTTCACTGTTTTTTCGTTTCTAAGAAAAAAAGTTATAAAGCCACTCAACAAAGGAATTAATATGAGTAAAACAGGGATCATAATGTATTACCAGCTTGCTATTTAGATATCCAGTTAATAATAGGATTAAGGTTATGCCCGTAGAAAATCAGCAATATCATTAACACAAGACTTAATACCATTAACAATATATAATTGCCCACCTGTCCACTTTGCACCAACCTTATTTGCCTTCCGGCATATTGAATGCCTTTGCCAACTCCATTTACAATTCCGTCAATAACCCCTTTTTCAATAATAGTATTAAAAAAGCTACCCAGTTTTTGAACCGGATTGGCAATAACAGTATCGTATAATTCGTCGATGTACCATTTGTTGGCAAACAATTTTCCTGCTCCAGTAGCTTCAGCCATTTCAGGTTTTCTGCTGTACTTAGTCCAGGCAAATAATATGGCAATTAAAGCTATTGCTACCGATATACCCATCAACATATATTCAGTAGAATGGCTTAGGGTATGTGCGCTGTCAGATTTAGCTATTATGGGTGAGAGAAAGTGTTCTAACCAATGGCTGTCGGCAGCAAA
>JANPPB010000465.1:0-3037 GCA_031428295.1 Segetibacter sp.
GGTCACAGGTGCCGAAGACTTCTCATTCTTTCAGCAAAAAGTACCGGGGATATTTTTCTTTTTAGGAGGATTACCTAAAGGGAAAGATCCAAAAACTTCGGGCCCACACCATACACCTGATTTTTTTATTGATGACAGCGGTTTAAAATTGGGAGTGAATGCCTTAGCTAATTTAACGTTGGATTACATGAATATGACCGCTAAATAATCTGCCTATATATGAAGGTTGGTACAATAATTATGAAAGGCCTTACATTGATCTTTGCCGACTTTTTATTTTTGGAAAAGCAGTAAGTCTTATTAAGATTTTGGTTCTACCAGTTTGTATTAATTGTGATTACCTCAATGAGGTAATAAGGTAAGATGTATTTTTTCTACTCTGGTTAAACCTACCTGTCGGCAAACATGTAATCTTACTAAACCTTAGTAGGAATGATGTTGCAACAGACGTCTCAACCTTATTATCTTATCACTAACCTTTTGCTTACTAAGAAAAAAAATAGCAATGGATAATGTTACTTTTGAGTTGGAAGACATTATGATGACAACCCAAGTTTTTTAATTTTTATTGTATGGAAAACGAAACCGAAAAGCCCCGGCTTCGACCAGTTGAAAGACATTGCCCACGCTGCAACGGGTTATTGGTAATCAACAAACAAGAGGATTGCATTGAATGCCTCAACTGTGGTTATATTGAATGTGGTGATGATGATTGATCATCACAATCTTTTAATTTAAGCTACACTTAAACCAATTGTTTTTTCTCCGTGAAGTACTTGTAAAGCCAGGTGATGGTAAAGGTGGGTATGAAATCCGTAAAGGGCAATATCTCTTCAGCAAAGTTGAACACAGCACCAAAAGAACCCACTTTTCCTCCGAATGATTTATAAAAAATGTAAGCAGAGAGTGGTGCCCAAATTACATCCGAGAACTCTCCCAGAAAAGGTATGCCAAATGACAAGTATCCAATGGCATCCATAATAATACAAAGGGCCAGGCTTGGGGCGGCTTTGTAAACGAGGGTTTTATTCATGTTGTAGGTAATATCAAATAGCTTACCAGAATTGTAGCGGTTATTTCAATAATAGTTCTCCACCTAAAAAGTGACAACATTGCTAATTGCCCCGTTAAGCAAGGCAATAAACTTTCCTTATCAAATTTTTAATTAAAAGGAGCTTATTGCGTAGTAGCAGCAGTAACCCCATGTGGTTTGGCTATTGACCCCATAACATAACCATAAGCAAAATAGGCTAACATAGTTGCCACAATAAATACTCCCGGAGTATCGATTGTTTTTCCGGTACTCATTACAGACATAGGAAACAGCAGGATCATGGTAACTACATAAGGAATAATGCTATAAATGACGCCCCTTATTGGGTAAGGTGCCTGGAACTCATCCCTGAAAAAATAAACATAGACAAAGGCTAAGAGGGTGCCCATTAAAAAGTGCATAATCCAACCAATAATGGGGGTGGTATGGGTAAATTCCGCCAGCATTTTTCCGAAATCAATTCCCTGCATTCCTAATGCATTAGCCAGTAACATCATTGCTGTAATAACAGCCGTACCGGCAATTCCCCCAATAATTGAAGATGAAATTTTATTTTCCATGGCAAACTATTTCTCTAAAGTTCGCTCAAATAAATAAGCATGTAAAGAAAAAAATTTAATAAATTTTACGTCATACACTGACTAAAAAAGGGGCTCGTAATTAAAAGGTAGAATTGGGAGCAAAGAAGTATTGGCGTAATATTTTTATAAACAGGTAAAACCACTATTATGCACAGCATTAAACATATTGTTGCAGATGACCTGGATGGAATTATTGAACAGGTTTCACTAGATTTTGCCTCGGGCATAAGCTTACACGACTACCATGTTATTTGCCAGTTAGGTAATTACATTATAAAGCTGGATATATCCAGTTCGCCAGGTGGCGGTGCAGAGGGTGGTTATGAAAGTACCTCAATAAATACTGCCTTATTATCTGGTACAGACTTTAAGTTTGTCATATATCCCGATGATTTCATGATAACCATTGGTAAGCTTTTTGGCTTGCAGGATATTGTATTGGGTTATCCTGGATTTGATGAAAATGTTGTGGTGAAAACAAATGATGCAGCTAAATTAAAATCTGTATTGGCACGGGAGGGGGCAAGAAAAGTTTTACAAAACCTGTCAGGCTTTGCCCTTAAACTTGAAAGCCTTGATGACGGTCTTATGCTTCATTTATCCATTCAAAGAGCCTTGACTGACATTAACGAGCTAAAACAGGTTTTGGCAATGTTTTACGAAGTGCTGATGGGTATAGAAGCAGGTGTACCTTCATCTACCACATTGTAGTCCCTTTAATAATTTTTATAAAAAGAGGTTGTCTTAAAAGGGCAGCCTCTTACAATTTTACCAGGGTCTCTGACCGTGTGTCATTTAGGTTATGATAAGCAACATTATTTAACTTTTGAGACAGCCTTCTATATGGATGATCCTATAATTATTTATCCTCTGTTTTGGTTGGTTTAGCCCCCGTACTTCTCAGGTTAGAAACTTTGTTTAAAACATCAAACCAAAATGGGGCACCCATCATAATTGCAAGCACGGTGGCAGCCAGACCAATTATTTTCGCTATCAGTACAAAGAAGATATTGCTTCCAGGTTTTGGTATAAACTCGGCTTTACTCCAACCCAGGGGAATTGTTCCTTCTATCGTTGCATTGGCATTTTTTATTACGTCCATTCTTGCTTGTATCGCCTCCTTAAATTGCTCTTCGGTTAATCGGGCACTATCGGGTATTGAGTTTGCCAATTCTGACATTTGATTGTTCAGATTTTGGGCTATCTCTTTTGAATAAGCCATATCAGCAACTTTTGAGCGGGCCTCGGGATTGTTGTACAAATATTTTGAGATGGCAATACTGTCTGCATTCATAGCCAAAGTGGTGCTGATTGCAACGATTAAAGTAAAGGGCCGTATGTACTTAACTTTTAAAGTTCCTGTTATTCTATCCATGCTGGAGTCGAACCATTTCTCCAATTT
>JANPPB010000466.1:0-2275 GCA_031428295.1 Segetibacter sp.
AAAGCAGCCTTTGTTTGCGCATCTGGTATCTGTTGTATCTGCTGCAACATAGCTGTGTCACTTTCGCCTTTATAACCAAGACTGAAGTAAATGATCAGTAATAAAACAAATACTCCGCCTGTAATCATTAGTCCTTTCTTCAACTTCGCTATAAGTTCTTCCCTATTGTCAAAGCCATATAATATTTTATTAAGAGAGAGAACGGCCATCATGCCCAGTAAAAGGGTAGGAACAACGATGATCATTCCCGGTGCCCTAAACTTATTGTACATGGGCAGGTAGGTAAAAAAGAAGTTATTAAAGCTTTCGAAGAAACTGCCCCAGCTTAACATTACGGTAAAAATGATGGTAGCGAGTATCCACCATTTATGTTTCTCGTCCAATATTACAAAGCCAAGTATTGCCAGAAAACAAATAACCGCACCGGCATACGGAGGCCCCGATGTATGTGCTTCGCCCCAGTAAAAACTAATATTACCCTGCAATTGCTGTGCAACCTGTTGGTTCATGCCCTGCAAGGCTTCTACTGCTTTTGAGGATTCTTCTGCAACTTCCATGTGGTTGCTGCTTCCACCAAACATGCGTGGTACCATTAATACAAATGGTTCGGCAATGTTCATGCTGTAGCTGAATGCATAATTTTTGGTCAGTCCTTCTTTACCAACATTACTTGTTGCATCTGCCAGTGCACTGCCACCGCGTATAGTTTGCTGCGTATACTCATAGTTGGGCAGTATAACCACTGCGTTACTGAATACACCTACAAGACCAGATACCAGTGTAATTGCACCGGCAAGTATCATGTGCGAAAACTGTTTGGTCTTAATCCAGTAAATACTGTAACCAATGGTCATTGCAAGACAAATGATGATGCCATAGTACGCAATCTGATAGTGATTTTGAGCAATGAGTGCTCCCGTAAATAACGAGGTGAGTGCGGCGCCCCACCAGTATTTTTTATTAAAGATGAGTACCAGCGATCCCACAAGCCCGGGTAACAGGGCTATCGATAGCATTTTTGTATCGTGGCCCACTGCTACAATTACTGCATTATAGGTAGCATACGCATAACCTAATGCACCAATAATCCCAATCCACGACCGTACTCTTAATACCTGCGACAAAAAGTAAAAACACACACAAGCCAGAAAAAAGAATTGAAAAGGCTTACCAAGAAATAACGATAAGGCTTGCGCAAAAAGGTAGGGAACATCATTATTTACTTCGCCGGCAATCAGGTAACCGGGCATGCCGCTAAACATGCTATTGGTCCAAAGTGGTGCATGCCCATGGATGGCTTTGTAGTTGTAAATGTCTTTGCTCATGGCCTTCCACTGGGTAATATCACTTTGCTGTAACACCTTGCCCTGAAGCGCAGGTTTACAATAAAAGAGTGCTATAATTAAAAATATGCCTATGGCATATACGTGTGGCAATATCTTCTTCCAATCAATATTCTTCATGTTTCAGTTTTATGCGAACGGCAAAATAATACTATTTTACACTAAAAATTTTCATGCGCTGGCTTTTATTTCTTTCGCGGGTTGCATTCATTTGTAACCTGTTTTTTATTGTTTGCCTGCTGTTAAGCTATACGCATCTTAAGCTTCCTGAAAGCCTAAAAAGCTTTATCATTATAGCGGGCTACCCTCTTTCGTTTTTGCTGAACCTGGTGGTAAATGCGGGTATTATTTATTTATTACTTATCAGAAAAACGGATACGCTCAACAAGAAAGTAACTTTATTCAACTTGTTTTGTTTCTTATTTCAAATTGCCTACTTCTTTTTATTTTAAACCATGATCCACAGTATTTTAAAAGATAAATCCGCGAAGCTTTTTATTGGCATGGCGTGCTTTTTTGTAGCCAATGCACTTATTGCCGAATGCATCGGTGGTAAAATTTTTTCGCTTGAAAAGGTCTTTGGTGCAAAGCCTTTCAACATCTCTTTGTTCGGACAATCAGGCTTAGCATTCAATCTTACCTGCGGGGTTTTACTGTGGCCTTTGGAGTTTATTATGACCGACATTGTAAACGAATACTATGGGCCAAAGGCAGTAAGAAGAATTTCATATACGGCTGTTATTCTCATCTCGTATGCCTTCTTAATGTTTTACATGGCCATTCATATACCGCCTGCCGATTTTTGGATCGGCTCCGGAACGCAAAACAACGTTCCGAACATGAACGATGCTTTCGGCTCCATTTTCGGTCAGGGCATGTGGATCATCTTTGGTAGCCTATCTGCATTCCTTGTAAGTCAATTGGTAGATGTT
>JANPPB010000467.1:0-2394 GCA_031428295.1 Segetibacter sp.
AGGGTTGTATTGAAAGTTGATTGATATGTCACCGGATTGACCAATGAGAATCGTTAGCGGATAATTGGTTTGTTCGCTGAAGTTTGCATTTTCAATAGCCACCGACCACTTATTTTCCGACAACATTTCGTCTACAGGGTAGTTCTCAAATACCAGGAGGCTGTCGAACAAATCTTCCTTTATGCCCGTCCAGGTTTTAATCTTTTTAAGAGGAGTATATTGAAACTGACGTGAAGTAATTTGTTCGTTCTGTAATTGTGCCAACCAATCGGTGATGTGGTCTTCAGCATTCACCTGTGCCAGCAAAGGCAATGTATTTATATACATTCCAACCCGTTGCTCAACGAAAGGCAACTCTGCCGGACGGCCCGAAACAATAACTCCAAAAACTACTTCTGAACTGTTGGTATAACCCGAAAGTAAGTAAGACCATACAGCCTGCATTAAAGTATTTACTGTAACCTTTGCCTTGTGCGTAAAGTCAACCAACCGGGCAGTTTCTTCTTTATTTATTCCAAGGATAAGAGACCTGTTTACTACTTCGGCATTTGAAATAGCATGGGCCGAATGATTGGTAAAAGGAAGCAACGTACCATGGTCTAATGGTGTCAAATAATCTTTCCAATATGTTTCTTCCTTTTCCTTGTCAAGCCTATCAAGGTATTTAATATAGTCCTGGAAATTATCGACCTGCCCAACCTTAACATCTATGCCTTTTATGAGTTGCTCGTATATTTTTAAACCTTCGCCAATCAGGATCGGCAACGACCATCCATCAAATAAAAGATGATGAAACGTCCAGATCATTTTATAGCCTTCACCACTTACTTTAAAAAATGTAAGCCGCATTAATGGTGGTGTTTTATAGTCGAAACCCTTCTTTCTATCCTCTTTTAAAAAGTTATCGAAACTATTAGAAATCTGCGGCTGACTTTTCGATGTAACATCAATTATTTCAACAGGAATGTTTACATTTTTATAAACGCTTTGTACCGGTACTTTAAAAGTATCGTAGAAGAAGGCGCTACGTAAAATGGAATATTTTTTAAGAAGCAAATCCCAGCTATTAACGAACATATCCAAATCAACTTTGGAAATATCACAGGTAAACTGGTTGGTATAGTTCAGGGCTTCAACATTGTATAAACTATGAAAAAGTATGCCTTCCTGCAAGCCACTTAATTTGTAAACGGCTTCAATGTTTTTATTGGTAGCCTGCAAGCCTGCACCTTCCTGTTGTGAGAGATAATCAATTAAAGTCGGTTTGTTTTCTTTTATAAATTGTATGATAAAATTCTTATCGGGTGCATTGTTACCTGCGCCTTCTGCAAGGATGCTTTTGTCCCCTTTAAGTACCAGCTTATCGTCCTCTACTATTAAATAAAGCTTGTACCGGGTGAGGTATTCTATAAATTCCTTTTCGGTCATAAACATTGGATTTTAAAAACTAAAAATACTGTCATCTTCCTCTTTTAAGAAATGATCTAATTCCTCAATGGTTACTTCTGCACCTAAGCCAAAATCAGAAGGGGTAAAGACGGTATCGCCCTGGTTAACTTTTAACTGGCAATGTTTAATGATTGCATGTATGGCATCGATATATTCTGTTGCAATATTGTTGATGGTTTGTTGAGTAAAATGTTTTTTACTATACATCCATTTTACAATCAGGCTGCCCTCACCCACAAAAGAGATAACCGAAATTTTTTCTTTTAAAACCTGCTCCGGACTTATGGGTACGCCCGAGCCTTCTGAAGCTGCCGAAAACCAGCGGCTGGTACTAACTACATTATCCAGTTGACCGAGGTAATTAAACACGATTTCCCAGGGGTCGTTGCCCTGCAATGCTGCTGCTTTATTAATGTATTTCAAAACGCCATAGCCAAGTCCTTTATCCGGTATGCTTCTTAATTCTTCTTTAACTGTTTTAATTAAAGTATCAACATTGTTGTTGTCGCTTATGGCAAACTGAACAGGATACAAATTAGTAAACCATCCCACTGTACGACTGGTATCTATATCTGCAGAAATATCTTCACGACCATGCCCTTCCAGTCCAACCAATAGCTTGTCGCCTGTACAATATTTTTTAAAAGTTTGAAATAAAGCACTCAGTAAAATATCATTTATCTCCGTATGATATACCGCTGGCAGTTTCTGCAACAACAGCTTTGTACTTGCCGCATCCAAACTTACCTGGTGATAGGCAACATCTTTTACATGCACTACTTCATTGCAATCATGATCTGCTAACAGGCCGGTATAATTGCTTTGCACCTGTTGCCAGTATTTAAGCTGAAGTTGTAAACGCCGGGTCTGTCCATACTGCTGCAATGCGGCATACCACTGTCGGTACGAGCTGGTTTTACCGGGTAATTTAAAAGGAAGGTTATC
>JANPPB010000468.1:0-2481 GCA_031428295.1 Segetibacter sp.
ATGCTCTGCAAACTGTGGTCGCTGTTACTTACAACTCCAACAGTAGCATAACAATTAATCAATATTTTTCTTAACTCGCCACTTGGCATTTTAAGTACTGCATATTTTTCTTCCTTATTGCTTAACTGGGCACTAGCACCAGCACTTCTAACCAATTTACCACCCTGACCTGGCTGCATTTCAACGTTATGAATTACCGTACCCAAAGGCATGTTTTTCATTTGTAATGCATGACCCAATTCAGGAGCTACAGCATCGCCACTTAAAACAGTAGCGCCAACCTGCAAACCTTGTGGAGCAATGATGTAACGTTTTTCTCCATCAGCATAATGCAATAAAGCAATAAATGCGGTACGGTTTGGATCGTACTCAATACTTGCAACTGTTGCAGGAATATCTTTCTTATCTCTTTTAAAGTCGATGATACGGTAAGCTTTCTTATGACCGCCACCTATATACCTCATAGCTCTTCTACCCTGGAAATTTCTACCACCGGTGCGGTTCTTCTTTTCAAGCAAAGATTTCTCAGGCGAATCCGTAGTTATTTCAGCATAGGCGTTACCAATTCTCCACCTGGTACCTGCTGTTGTTGGTTTGTATTTTCTTAATGCCATGTTTCTGTTGTTAGTATCAAGTACTTAGTATTTAGTACTTAGATATGTTTTGCAATATTTGCGGTCTTGCAAGACCATTCGTTTCAAATTCAAAATTCAAAAGTAAAAATTCAAAAGCCTTTTTACTTTTAACTTTTTACTTCTTCCTAAATGCTACCGTAGATATCCAAAGTTTCGCCTTCGGCCACAGTTACAAATGCTTTTTTGTAAGCAGGCTTTTGGCCTTTTACAAAACCGGCTTTTGTGTAGCGGGTTTTGTTCTTACCTGGAATAACCGCTGTGTTTACATCAACTACAGTTACACCATAAAACTCCTCGATTGCCTTTTTAATTTCAAGTTTGTTAGACTTACGGGCAACTTTAAAAGCATACCTTCTGAGCTTTTCCTGCTGGGCATTTGCCTTTTCGGTAAGTATTGGTTTTACCAGAACTTCTGCTAGTCTCATTTTATTTACCTCCTGAATTCTCCCAAGGGAGAACCTTGTTTAAAATTTTTTATTTACCAAACTGGTTGTAGCTAACTGCAATCACATTATGGCGCTGCTACTTCCTCTTCTTCTTCGCTAAATATTTTTGCTGCACTTTCAGTCATTACCAATACATCAGCGTTAACTATTTCGTAAGTATTTACATCACTTAACAAAACGGTAGCTGCGTTAGGTATGTTACGACTACTTAGGTAAAGAATTTCGTCATATTCAGCAACTACAAACAATGCTTTCTTATTAGATACGTTAAGGCTGCTAACAATATTTAAGAATGACTTGGTTTTTGGAGCATCCAACTTAATGTCTTCTACTACCAAAATTGAATTTTCCTGTGCTTTATAAGATAGAGCACTGATCTTAGCCAGGTCTTTAACCTTACGGTTTAATTTAATATCGTAACGATGGGGTTTTGGTCCGAAGATAGTACCACCACCTTTGTACAAAGGGTTACGAATATTACCTTTACGGGCACCGCCGGTTCCTTTTTGCTTATGCAACTTGCGGCTGGCACCTTGTACTTCTGCACGGGTTTTAACTTTATGTGTACCCTGGCGCTGCGAAGCCAGGTATTGTTTTACCGCCAGGTACATCACATGTTCGTTTGGCTCAGCGCCAAATATCTCATCCGGAAGCTCAACCGACCTTCCGGTGGTTTTACCTTGTATATCTAAAACGTCTGCTTGCATATTATTTCTGTATTAAAACGATGGAACCATTGTGGCCGGGAACAGAACCACTGATTAATAAATAATTCTTTTCTGCGAAAATCTTAACCACTTTAAGTCCTTTAACCTTAACGCGATCCTGACCCATACGACCTGCCATGCGCATACCTTTAAATACTCTTGCAGGATAAGACGAACCACCTATTGAACCGGGTGCTCTCTGGCGATCGTGCTGACCGTGAGAAGCCTCACCCACACCATGAAAACCATGACGTTTAACAACACCCTGAAAACCTTTACCTTTTGTGGTACCTACTATTTCTACACTATCGCCTTCGGCAAAAATGTCGATAGTAACCGTTTCGCCTAAAGATTTTTCTATTGAGTAATTCCTAAATTCTTTTACTATTCTTTTAACCGGAGAGTTGGCCTTAGCGAAGTGATTGATTTCGGCCTTAGTGGAGTTTTTTTCTTTCTTATCTCCGTACGCTAACTGTACTGAAGAATAACCATCATTTTCCAGGTTTTTAACCTGTGTAACGGTGCAGGGACCAGCCTCGATAATGGTAACAGCGGTCTGCTTTCCATCGGTGCCAAAGATACTGGTCATGCCAATCTTTTTGCCAATAATACCTTTCATTGTTTATTGTTTGTGCCCCGATGTTGAAGGGACTTCCTTTAACCGATATGCACCGGTAGGAATCGATCCCCTGT
>JANPPB010000469.1:0-17928 GCA_031428295.1 Segetibacter sp.
TCGTTGCATTATTTTTTTTACCCGTAAATCTGCTGACGACAATTTTTATGATGATTTTGTACAATCGAACTGCACCATAAAAAACATTGCGGCCTATACCGATAATAAGTGGCTCTATTTTATGAACCTGATTTATCGCGGTATGATCAGCGGGTATATCAACAGGCAGACCTTACAACCTTTGGTGTTTAATGGCCAGTGTAATTTTGGTTATAAATTATCACCATGGATCAAAACGCAGGTACCACAAATAGAACTCATACATTCATTCAATACGTTCTCTCTTATACGGCTACCCTTTTTGCCATTCATAAGCAAAACCGTTATGATCAGCAAGCTGCGGATTGAAGATCATTTACGCCAGTACAAACAACTTGATGTGCCGCAAAACTTCAATACTAAAATTGAATATATCGTAAACGGCATACAATTGCCGCAACAACACTTTACAAAATCTTACGAAGTTCCTTTACAAGTATTATATGTGGGCCGGGGTACCGGGGAAAAAAGAGTTCATTTTATTGCGAAAATGGCGGCAGAAGCAGCCAACAAAAAGTTGCAGGTTCAATTTATTTTTATGGGTGATGTTGCCGGTGCCATTCCAGCCCATCTTCTACCCTATTGCAAATTATTAGGATCGAAGAAAGATACTGCTGAGATTGAAAGTGTTTACCGGCAGGCGCATGTTGTCATCATCACTTCATCAACCGAGGGTTTTCCGATGGTGATTGAAGAAGGCATGGCGCACGGTTGCACCATCCTTTCAACACCGGTGGGTGATGTTCCTTATCATGTTAAACATGGTATAAACGGTTTTCTTTTTTCTTCAGTAAACGATGAAGCAGTTATTATAGAAGAAGGTATTGGCTACCTGACCCGGTTATGCGAACATAAAAACATGCTTGCAGCAATAGACGAAACAAATAGGAACTATGCCATTGAAAATTTTGGAATTGAAGCTTTCAATAACAAGTACACTGAATTATTTAACCAGCTAAGAAAGCAATAATTTGAAACCAATCAGCTTTGTAATCATTACTTATAACCGGGTGGCCGATACACTTGAGTTGTTACAAAACATTAGTGGATTAGCCGGAGCCGAAACACTTTTACAGGATGTTGTTGTGGTAAATAATGCTTCAGTTGATGATTATACTTCGGTTAAAAATTACATAGCACAAACTCCCAACATTCCATTTAACTACATAGATGCCCCTGAGAATTTAGGTGTAACCCGGGGTCGTAATTATGCCTTGCAATTTGCCAAAGGTGACATCATTATTTTTTTAGATGACGATGCTGTGTTGCAAAATAAAGATTCGCTGCAACAGGTAATCCGATCTTTCAACCAACCGGGCATTGATGCCAGGGAAACAGCCATTATTTCGTTTAAAGTCTTGTATTACGACACGCTTCAAATGCAGGAAAATGCTTTACCTCATAAGCAATTTGCAAAGTATAAAGACAAAGATTTTTTCTTTACCTATTACTTTGCCGGCGGTGCTCATGCCATAAAGAAAAAGGTGTTGGATGAGGTAGGAAACTTACCGGATGCTTTCTTTTATGGAATGGAGGAGTATGATTTAAGCTATCGCATTCTCGACAAAGGTTATTGCATTAAGTACGATAGTGCAATTGTCATGCTGCATAAAGAAAGTCCGTTGGGCCGCAAGACACGCAGCGAAAAACAACGTATGATGTGGGTGAATAAAAGCACCGTTGCTTATACGTATTTGCCCATGCAATACTTTCTTACAACTGCCATCATGTGGTCGGTTGAATACCTACGAAAGACCGGTTTTGATGTTAAAGGATGGTTGCAAGGCTGGAAGCTGATTGGCCAAATCCCTTCGCAAACAAGAAGGCAACTTCTACAGCAAAGCACCCTGGACTATCTGCATAAGGTTGAAGCACGGTTGTGGTATTAGGCAATAATTGATTGGATAAAGTGCTTGTAATGGTGGTGGCTTGTATGGTAGTATTTATGAAACTCAGGCTACAGTTCGCGTTGGCGATTGTGTTTGGGGCGGGGGTTTACGAATGTGGCTTAGGGTGCCCTCATAGCTAAAGGTTACTTCCTTATAACCTACATGCTTGCCAGGCGAAGGTTTTTGAAATACGCCACCATCGGCAATACTTTTTCGTAGCCAGCACGCCGCAGTAAAAAAATTACTTCCTTAATTTAAAATCGTATAGCAACACATGGTCATCTAAAGGCTTAAATCAATAATCTGTAAATTTGCAGTATCAAACAATTCTAATGGAACAAGTGCTGAATATTGATGAAATAAAAAAACTTTACCCCGATGAGTGGGTGCTCATAGGTAATCCTACTATGGACGATAAAAAGTTAGATGTTCTTTCGGGTATTCCTGCCTACCACAGCAAGGATAAGAGAGAGGTTTGTTATATCGGCAGAGACAAGACAGATCCTTTTAAAACTGTCACTATTATCTACACAGGAAATTTTAAGCCTACAAGAAAAATTACAGGGATCTTCAATCGTATTCAATCATGAGCTCTTTCTTCAAAAGAGAACCTGAAAGCGGGCTGATAATCGTTAGCATTGAAATTGATAGAAAGTTTGAACTCAAAATGGTTTTAAACACAGGTTGTACGAACACAACAATTGATAGTAATGCCCTTCATTTACTTGGCTACAACCTTTCAGACACTATTGGAACCGTAGAAATTGAGACTGCGAATGGAATTATTAAAACCGAAGTTTTTGAAGTTAGTTCTTTTACATCCCTTGGTTTAACAAAAGACAACTTCCAAATTCAGGTTTACGACTTTTTAGCTCACGGAATTTTTTCAGATTATAATGGACTGCTTGGCCTGGACTTCTTAGATGGGAAAACATTCTGTATTGACACTGTGAGAAATATAATTACAATAACGTGACCAAGCCAGCTTATAATTAAGGATTATTCGGACTGGCTGGCATATTTCAAATTTGCGCCTCAATTTTATTACTTCTTATTTAAAACCCTTCGCTTAAAGAGCATCAGCCTGTCATTATTCCTTGCCACCAAAATATACTCATCACCCTTTCTATTTTTAACGGCAGCCACATCCCTCATTTCCCCCTTTACAAACAAACCGCTTGTAGCAACATCAACATAAGTAAAACTGTGGTTCTTATTACCTAGGAATGTTGCTCCATAACTGGCATCTAATCTACCTGTCTGCGGCTTTAACCCATAAAAATTTCCCCCCAAAAAAATATCAGGTATGCCATCAAGGTTAAGGTCTTTAACCATTATAGCAAACACAGGTGAGAGTTGGGCCATTATTGGCAACGGGGTCATAATAAAATTTCCCTTGCCATCATTTATAAAAACACAGGTCTGTGTTTGCTCAACACTAAGCACTTTTGCATTTTTTATTTGTGCAGGTGTAAGTACTTCATCAATGGGCTTACCTGCATAATCCTGGAAACGAAGAAACCTTTTTTTCAACTCGGGTATCTGAGACTGTATTTCTCCTTTTAAAGAATAGGGGTAAGCCTTGCCATCCGATTTGTAATAAACTGGTATACATTCCACCTGGCCATTCTTATCAAAATCGTTTACATACAATTTTGCCGGGTGAGTTGCATCCGCTTTTATATTGCTATTTAGTCCAAAATTTCCGGCAATAAGATCGGGTATGTTATCCCCGTTTATATCAGCCACCTCTAAGCAATTCCACCAACCTGATGAATGATTGATGGTACCTGATGTGGTCAACTTGCCATTTTTAAATTCCAGAATGGTTATAGGCATCCAATCTCCTGCAACTACCAGCTCATTTTTTTTATCGCCGTTAATGTCCGCCCACTTTGCATCGGTAACCATACCCAAAGCAAGCAAGTCGGGTGCAACCCTTTTTGTAACATCTTCAAAACTTCCGGCTCCTTTATTCTCCAGTAAAATGCTCGACGGTATCACCCCATAACTACCCATTGTATTTCGTGCACCAATAAAAATATCCGGCTTGCCATCACCATTAAAATCATGTACGCTTACACACGAAGCATTAAAAGCCATCAACGGCAAACCATTGCTTTTTGCAAAATTTCCTTTGCCATTATTCAGGTATAGTCGTGGTTGCAAAAAGGCATTATTCTGCAAGCCCTGGTTGCCTCCTGAGGCTACTACAAGGTCATTATCGCCATCAGCATCTGCATCAAAAAATGCAGCTCCAATATCCTCGCAAAAGCGATCTTTTAAAAATGCCTCCTGTTGCTGTTGCACAAACTGACCGCTTTCCTTCTGCACAAATAAAGCTGCCGTATCGCCTGAGGCACTTCCTACAAAAAAGTCTTCAAGGCCATCCCCGTTTACATCGCCCACCGCAAGCTTTGGACCTTCGGTAGACAACATTTTTGGCAGCAAACGCTCTGTATCAAAATCAACAAAAAGGTTTTCGGTATGACTTATGTCGCCTGTAATGCTTGCAACTGTTACATCACTGTATTCAGCTTCGCGTTGTGGTGGCTGTCTATTAAACTTCACAGCATTCTTTTGGTAGAGGCTCAGCGTAGTATCAACTTTCATCCTGGTAATAAGCTGCATGGTTTCTCCGGGCCATTCAACCTTTATGCTGTCAATTAAAGTAGTGTTGCCAACGCCAAAATTTAAAACAGGTTCAACACTGCTTTGAAAACCCCTGCTGGGCATTTGTGTAATCAATTGCTCGTTGCCCTTTGTATAAACCGTTACCCTGGCTCCTATACCCGAGGTATTGGGCTTGTTGCCATGCAACTCAACTTTAAGATAATGGGTATGCAAAGTTTCGGTACTCATATTCCGGTACACAAACGAGGCAAGATTAACGTTGTTCACTACCAGGTCAAGGTCACCATCGCCATCCAAATCGCCATAAGCGGCACCGTTACTAAAGCTGGGTGTGGCCAACCCCAGAGCATTGGTTTGGTTTTTAAATTGAAGGTTTTGCTGGTTTACAAATGCATAATTGGGGACCGGCACAGATGGCATTTTTTGAATCAATGTATTCAGTATCGAACCTCCGCTGCTCATCTGTGCTTTGGCTTCGTTGCTGCCAATAAATTCTAAAAAATCCTGGTCGGTCAGGTCGCGATTTAATCCATTACACACGTACAAATCTTTCCAACCGTCGTTATTGAAATCGAAAAATAAAGCCCCCCAACTCCAGCCCGTTGCATCTACACCGCCCAATTGAGCTATCTCGCTAAACGTGCCATTTTTGTTATTTAGTTGCAGACTGTTACAGGTAAACTGTTGGTGAAAATCGAATTGGTTACGTGCCGACTGCACATCATAATCATCAAACTTAACAGTAGTTTTAAGTCGGTAATCAGTCTCGGGAAGCATTTCTGCAGTAAAAATATCCAGGTAACCATCGTTGTTAATATCTGCCATATCCGACCCCATGCTACCATTGCTCATGTGGCCCAAGGCATTGTTAACAACTTCTTTAAACGTGCCATTCTGTTGATTGAGGTAGAGGTAATCCTTTTCAAAAAAATCATTTGAAATGTACAGGTCTTCCCACCCATCATTGTTTACATCGCCTGCTGTAATACCAAGACCAAATGCAATTTCGCCTCCTAATATTCCGGCAGCAACACTAACATCAGTAAAATGGTTATTATCGTTTCGGTACAACCTGTCGCCATTAATTGCATCGCGTACATTGCGCAAACTGCTGCTGTAACCAAAGCTCTGAAACGATTTTGGGCTATTGTTCAAAACAAAACAATCAAGGTCTCCATCATGATCATAATCGAAAAACAGGGCCTGGGTTGAGGCGCCTTTATCGTCCAGGCCATACTCTTGTGCCTGCTCTTTAAAAGTGCCGTTTTGTTGATTGATGTACAATTCGTTTGAGCGATCATCACCAGGAGTAATACCTGCATTACAAACATAGATGTCTATCCAACCATCACCATTTATATCAACCATACTTACGCCGGTATGCCAGCTATGTGTACTGCTTAGGCCACTTTCAGAGGTCACATCGTTAAACTTCCATTTGCCCTGGTTGAGGTACAATTTATTACTGCCCTGGTTAGAGGTAAAAAATACATCGGGCTTGCCATCATTGTTAACATCGCCTATAGCTACACCACCCCCATTATAAAAGTTGTGGTAATTAAAGATGTTCATCTCTTCTTTGTCAACAACCTTGTTTGTAAAATCAATGCCGGTTTTTGAGAAAGGCTGCAATTGAAAAAGAGAATTTGAAATTTGTTCTTCACCTTTTTGTTTACAGGAAGCAACAAAGAACAACAAAGGGAGCACCTTTAAAAACCATCTATAAATACTACAATAAATGAAGGGCATTCTTACGGGCATAAGCCAAAGATAAATTGATGTGCAGAGGATAGAATATATTTCAAGAATTTAAAGAACGTTAAAAATGCTTCATCAATATGGATAGTATAGGTGTCTTCAATTAGAATTGATCGCAAGTGTTAACCTTCCTTCTTGTTAGATTATTTACTTCAAAAATCACATAATTTGCACGTATGAAGCGTTTTTTTGCCCTATTAATTTTATTACTTGTTTTGGCTACTATTGCGATTTACATTCTTATTCCTGCAACATTAAAAATAGCTGCGGTAAATATTGTTTCCGCCAATTCTGAAGCCGCTTTCAGGGTAATTTCAAAACCGGCTAACTGGGTAAAATGGACCACCGGGGCATTACCTGCTATTACCGGGGACGAAAATATTGGTGCTTTTACAAATGATACGCACACCTTTTATATAAAGGAAATTTTGCATAATGCAGCTAAAATAAAGGCGACAGGGGGTAGTTTACAAACCAGCAGTTTGTTTACCATACTACCTATTACCAAAGATTCTTCTGTGATGAAGTGGGAAAGTGAGATTACCACGGGATCAAACCCTTTAACTAAAATTCAACGATACAGGCAGGCTCTTGCACTTAAAAAAAGTATTGGCAGTATACTTGACAGGTTACAACAATATCTTGAAAAGCAGGAAAATCTTTATGGTTATAATTTTCATGTTGCCACTACAACCGATACGTTGTTGGTTGCATACAAGAATAGCAGCCCCAATTATCCCGACACTAAAACTTTATACAATAATATTTTTAAGTTACAGCAGTATGTGATTAATAAAGGGGGTAAACAAATTGCACCCCCTATGCTTAACATTACTAAACAAGACGATAGCAGCTATAATTATATGATTGCTTTGCCTGTTGATAAAAAGATTAATGCCGAAAACCCTTATTTGTACCGCAAACTGGTTGCAGGAAATTTTTTAATTACAAAGGTTTACGGAGGGGAATACATAGTTAACCACGCCATGTCTATGATGCAATTGTATATGAATGATTATGGAAAAACATCGATGGCAATACCGTTTTGCAGGCTCATTACCGATCGGCTAACTCAAACCGATACCACAAAATGGGAAACCGAAATCTACTTTCCGGTTATCAGGTAAAGATTTAAATACATAACAATACCAACCATCTTGCACAAAAAAAGAAAGCCACCTATTGCTAAGTGGCTTTAGATTATTTATTTCGGAATATATTTTATCCTAAATATGCTTTAAGTGCATTGCTGTAACGTGCTTTTTGCAAACGCTTAATGGCTCTTTCTTTAATTTGACGAATACGCTCTTTTGTAAGATCGTACTTCTGACCAATCTGCTCGATGGTAACGCCATTTTCGCCATCAAGGCCAAAGTATGCATTTACAATCTCGGCTTCTCTTGGCGATAAAGATTTTAATACCCTGCGGATCTCTTCTCTCAAACTATCCTTCATCACATCCTCATCGGTATCATCTCCACCTTCTAACAAATCACCCATCGCAACATCTTCTGCCTCGTGTACCGGAGCATCTAATGAAGTATGGCGGGTATTGCTTTGAAAAATATTATTGATTTCCGTTTCGCTCATCTCCAAAATCTCAGCTAATTCTTCTGTGCTTGGCTCTCTTTCATGCTCTTGCTCAAAAGCCATGTAAGCTTTGTTTGCCTTGTTGTAAGTACCAATTTTATTTTGAGGAAGGCGAACCAGCCTGCCTTGTTCGGCCAACGCCTGTAAAATTGATTGGCGAATCCACCAAACAGCGTATGAAATAAATTTGAAACCTTTGGTCTCGTCAAAGCGTTGTGCAGCTTTGATCAATCCCAGGTTTCCTTCGTTAATAAGATCACTCAGGGAAAGTCCCTGGTGTTGATACTGCTTAGCAACTGATACCACGAAACGTAAGTTGGCTGTAGTCAACCTTTCCAAAGCTCTCTGGTCGCCCATCTTTATTTTTTGGGCTAAGATGGTCTCCTCTTCGGGAGTGATCATGGGTATTTTAGAGATTTCCTGAAGGTACTTTTCGACCGCTTGTGAGTCCCGGTTAGTAATTTGCGTGGCAATTTTAAGCTGCCTCATAATGTAAAGGGGTTATATGAATAAAAACACTTTATTGACATCTATTGTTTAATCTAAGTTGCACTAATAGTATTGTTGAGATCAGATTATTTTATTAAAATGCCCGCGAAGGTACATTAAAACCTTTGTTTCTGGCAGTGTAAATTAATTGCAATTCTGTCTTATGCCATTAAATTAACCATTTCTCCCAAGATTTCTAAGCGTTAACCTAAAAATTTATCTGTTTTGCGATGATCTTACCTTATTCGTAAAGAATTCAGAGTCAGTAAGTAGAAATTATATGCCTAACTAAATTCAAATCTATTTGCTCTTGCCGGAGTGATATGGAATGATCCCATTATTAAACAAGAAGTACAAAAAGCATACCTCTATCTTACATGTTACAGGCTATTCATGTAAATTCGCGCCCTCTATGATTGATTTTCGATCCGACACTTTTACGAAGCCCTCCCCACAAATGTTAGATGCCATGTTTTCGGCCGAAGTTGGGGATGATGTTTTTGGGGAAGACCCAACTATAAATAAATTGGAAACCTTGTTGGCAGACAGTTTTGGGATGGAAGCAGGCTTGTTTTGCCCCAGTGGAACAATGACCAACCAAATTGCTATTAAATGTCATACACAGCCAGGGGATGAAGTGATTTGTGAAAAGATGTCGCATGTATATGTATACGAAGGCGGCGGTATTGCCTTCAATTCATTATGCTCGGTTAAACTGGTTGAGGGCAACCTGGGAAGAATAACCGCTGAACAAGTACTCGAAGCCATAAACCCGAACGATATTCATAAACCTAACAGCCGATTGGTGAGTCTTGAAAATACTGCCAACCGTGGTGGAGGCAGTTGTTATGAATATGATGAGCTGATTAAAATAAAAGAAATTTGTCGCCAAAATAACCTCTCACTGCATTTAGATGGCGCCAGGTTGTACAATGCGTTAGTTGCCAAACAGCAAACACCACAACAATTTGGTGAAGTATTCGACAGTATTTCAATTTGCCTGAGCAAAGGATTGGGAACACCAGTGGGCAGTGTATTGATCGGTAAGAAAGATTTTATAACGAAGGCGAGAAGGATCAGAAAGGTTTTTGGAGGAGGAATGAGACAAGCCGGGTACCTGGCAGCCGCCTGTATTTTTGCCCTGGAAAATAATGTTGAAAGGCTTGCAGATGATCATTTACATGCACAGATGATTTGTGAAGCCCTTAAATCCAAAGACTTTGTAGGCTCTTTTTTACCTGTTGAAACCAACATTTTAATTTTTGAAGTAAAAGGAAGGTTTACACCGGTGGCTCTTGCAAAGAAATTACAGGAAAACAATATTCGTGTAATGGCCATCTCTCCTACCCAGGTTCGCATGGTTTTACATTTAGATGTGACGCCGGAACAAGTAGAAAAAACGATTGAAACCATACAAGGCCTTTAATAATTTCTTATTTTATCTTTTTAAAACTATCTGTATCCAATGCTTCCAAGAGTAAACCCAACAAATACACAGGCCTGGTTACTATTGAAACGTCATTTCGACGATGAAATGCAACGTACCCATCTTCGTAAATTATTTGCTGCAGATCCTGAAAGATTTAAAAGATTTTCGCTCACTTTTAATGATATGTTATTTGATTATTCAAAAAACATCATCAATAGCAAGACTTTACAATTGCTGCTGCAATTAGCCGAAGAGAGCAAACTGCAGGAAGCCATCTCCTCCATGTTTAACGGAACCAAAATAAATGAAACGGAAAACAGAGAAGTGTTGCACGTAGCATTGCGCAATCTGTCCAATACTCCTTACCTGGTTAATGGACAGGATGTAATGCCGGAAGTAAACCGGGTAAAAGGCCAGATTGAAAATTTTTGCAACCTAATACACAGCGGCAAATGGAAGGGTTTTTCGGGCAAGCCTATAAAATATATTATAAACATCGGAATTGGTGGTAGCGACCTTGGGCCCGTAATGGTAACAGAGGCATTAAAGCCATACTGGGTTGAGGGTATTCAGACATATTTTGTAAGCAATGTAGATGGCACCCACATAACGGAGACGCTAAAAAAAGTTAATGCCGGGGAGACCATCTTTATAATAGCCAGCAAAACATTTACCACACAGGAAACCATGACCAATGCACATACTGCCCGCAATTGGTTTATTGATCATGCTAAAAATGACCATCATGTAGCTGCGCATTTTGTAGCGGTTAGCACCAACGAAAAAGAGGTGGTAAAATTTGGCATATCACCACAAAACATGTTTGTTTTTTGGGATTGGGTAGGTGGAAGGTTTTCATTATGGAGTTCAATAGGTTTGTCCATTGCCCTGACAATTGGATACGACAATTTTAATGAATTGCTTAAAGGTGCTCATGAAGTAGATCTTCATTTTAAAAATGAAAAATTTCAGAACAATATACCGGTGTTAATGGGTATGCTGGGTATATGGTATGTAAACTTTTTTGGTGCTCAAAGCGAAGCCATACTTCCCTACGACCAGTACATGCACCGGTTTGCAGCATACTTTCAACAAGGTGTAATGGAAAGTAATGGTAAGAGTGTGGATAGAAATGGTTACGAGGTAAGTTATGACACCAGCCCGGTAGTGTGGGGCGAGCCTGGTACGAATGGGCAGCATGCCTTTTACCAGTTGTTACACCAGGGAACCCTGGTAATACCCAGCGATTTTATTGCTCCTGCCATCAGCCACAACCCAGTGTCCGATCATCATGCAAAACTGTTAAGCAACTTTTTTGCACAAACAGAGGCACTTATGAATGGTAAAACCGAGGAAGAAGTTCGTGCTGAAATGGAGAAAGAAGGCAAATCGAAAGAAGAAATAAAGAAGCTGTTACGCTTTAAAGTTTTTGCCGGTAACAAACCAACCAATTCGTTTTTATTAAAGCAGGTAACCCCATTTAGTTTGGGTAGCCTGATAGCTATGTACGAACACAAGATTTTTGTACAGGGTATTATATGGAACATATTTTCGTACGACCAATGGGGTGTTGAACTGGGCAAACAATTAGCCAATAAAATTCTACCTGAAATTACCACCAGGGAGGACGTTCTTCACCACGATTCTTCTACCAATGGCTTAATCAAAGCATACAAATCTTTCATCAATAGCAGTGAGCATTCGGTCAATAAATCAGTCTTGTAAGGACTTTTAAAAAACATACAGACATAAAAAAACCCTGCAATTCAGGGTTTTTTTATGCGTTTTTATGATCGTTACCATTTATCAACTTCTTCGGTTGACAGGTTGTTGGTTACTACTTCGTGAGAAACAGTTTCAGCAACTGGTGTATATTCTTTTATCGGGTCTGGTTCTGCAACTTCAACTACCTCGGCAACCGGCTCAGGGCTTGCTGCCACTTCTTCAGTTGATACTTCGTTTGATCCTTCAACCTGGTTCTCCTCGTAGTTGTCATGATTAAATGCATCAAAATCAAAATCGGGCATCAAATCCGTCTTCACATAATCAACAGCTTCGGTAAGAGCTTTAATAAACTTGTTGAAGTCTTCTTTATACAAAAATATTTTATGCCTGTCGTAACCATTGTCGTTAAACCGTTTGCGACTTTCAGTTATGGTCAAAAAATAATCGTTGCTTCTTGTTGCTCTAACATCAAAGAAATACGTTCTTCTTTTACCCGCTCTAATTCTTTTGCTATATACACTTTCAATTTTTTGCTCGTTATTCTCGTAAGCCACAGTTAAGATTTTATGTTAAGAGTTTATTAAAACGATGAGTTACAAATATAGGATTGTTTTTGAATTGCCAAAATTTAGATAAGCCTCTTAAATTGATATTTAATGAAGGCCCACTTAAGAGGGGAAATCAACTAAAACTACCTTCTTTATGGTGGGCCGATGTAATCTGTAAGCGATACAATTCAGTATAATAACCATTTAATTGCATCAACTCATCATGCGTACCCTGCTCGGTTATTTGACCATTCTCCAGTATCACGATCTTATCAAAATTAAAGAGCGTAAAAATGCGATGCGTAATTATGATGGCAGTTTTGTTATGCAAAAATTGATACAGGTTGCCAATGATCGTATTTTCCGTTGCCGTGTCAACTGCACTCAGGCAATCATCAAAAACTACTACCTGCGGATCTTTTATAAGCGAACGGGCAATGGACAATCGTTGTTTTTGACCCCCACTTAATGTAACCCCACGTTCTCCTACCATCGTCTCATACCCTTTTGCGAAGTGATGTATTTCTTTGTCAACACTTGCCTGCCTTGCTGCCAATGCAATCTTATCGGCATTGGCCAGCTTATCCAAACCAAAATTTATATTGTTAGCAACCGTATCGCTAAACAAAAATACGTCCTGTGGTACATAACTGATTTGCTCACGCAAGTCGTGCAAGTTAAATTGACTAAGCGGCACACCATTGACCGTAATGGTGCCCGATGATGGATTATAGAAACGGAGTAGCAATTGCGCAACAGTTGATTTACCGCTACCGGTTTTACCCAATATCAACACTTTTTCACCTTCCTTAATTTGCAGATCAAAATTGCTTAATGCCACAATACCGGTATGCGGATACTCAAAAGTTACATTGTTGAAACGTATGTCGCCACCTACCACCTGCGTGTTTAAGCCGGGCAATTCTGTAATGGCAGATGGAGTATTTAAAAACTCATTCAATCTTTTTTGAGAGGCCGATGCCCGTTGTATCATACTGGCAACCCAGCCGATAGCACTTACCGGAAATACTAACATGTTGATGTATAAAACAAACTCAACAATGACACCCACCTTTGTAGGATCGTTTAAAGCCTGTATGCCGCCAATTAAAATGGTTGCCAATGTGCTTAATCCTATCATTAGCGACATGCTGGGAAAATAAATGGACTCAACCTTTGCAAGACCGATAGCATTGTTTTTATAATCCTCGCTGTTGGCATTAAAGAAACCCAGCATCGCTTTTTCCTGTACAAAAGATTTTATAACCCTAATGCCCGAATAGCTCTCCTGTGCATTAGTAGTAAGATCAGAAAGCAAAGCCTGTATTTTTTCACTCTTTTTATGAATAATAGTATTGACTACATAGATAGTAAGGGCCAGGATGGGTAAAGGAGCCAGCACATAAACGGTGAGCAGGGCATCTTTCCGCACCATGTTTACCACGCAAAAACCAATAAGCGTTACCAGGTTTATCAGATACATGATTGCCGGTCCCGTATACATTCTAACCCTGCTTACATCTTCTGTTATGCGGTTCATAAGATCGCCGGTACTGTGGGTTTTGTAAAAATTGGTGTCCAGTTTTTGGTAATGATTGAATACCTGGTTTTTTTGGTCGAACTCAATGTGGCGACTCATAACTATGATGGTCTGCCGCATAAAGAACATTAGTACTCCCCGTAATATGGCCAACACTAAAATGGTGATGCTGCAAATGGTAATGAAGGTAAGAAAATGAGATTTATAAGGTTCCAGCACATCTACAAACCATTGCACCAGCGGGTCGTGCCACGGTTTTTCGGGTATGGGTTTGGCATTAGGTAAACGTTGTTGTACCTGGTTTATAACATAGCCGGTAACCTGTGGAGCCAATACCGCAAAATAGTTGGAGGCCATCACAAAGATCATCCCCACAAAAAACCTGACCCTGTATTTCCAGAAATATTTATTAAGCGCTTTAAGATGTTTCAACCAGAAAGATTTTGGCGCAAAGGTAGTAAGTTGACGGCTTTATGGAATTGGAACATGAGACCAGCGGCCAAGGGAACCGCAATTAAGTGTGGTTAAAGATTTAATGATACTTTCTCTAACCTGGGGCAGTAAAAATTCCAGCATTCTACCATTAGTAATAGAGATTATAAAATGGGTTGACACTTTTAGCGTCGAAGGCTTTGCAATAATTTTATGCTTTTCCCAGCACATTCTAATCAACTTTATCCAAATTAAAACTAACCACTATGAACTTGACCGCTTTAATAGCCAGACAAATATAGAGAAGTACATTTTGGCGGAAACTGGACGGATGTAAATTTAAAAGATACTTTGGAAGGAGTTACCTGGCAACAATCCATCGCTAAAATTGATTATTTAAATACGATTGCTGCGCTGGTATTTCATATCAATTACTTTACCGCTGCTGTTGTAAAAGTGCTGGAAGGAGAACCGCTCACTTCAAACGATAAATATAGTTTCGACCTTCCTCCCATACAATCCGGCCACGACTGGGAAAATCTTAAGAAAAAAAATTTAGACGATGCGGAACGCTTAGCTAAACTGGTAGAACAGTTTTCTGAAGATCGGTTGGACGAAGATTTTACTGATAAAAAATATGAGAGCTACTATAAAAACATCCAGGGCATTATTGAACATGTGCATTATCATTTAGGTCAAATTGTATTGCTTAAAAAGATGGTGTTACAAAACAATCTCAGCTAAATCAACCTGATTGAAAAATGGAATAATTAATTCTCTTCCTCCATCCAACAACCTTACATAGGCAAATTTTATCAACATCATATACTTTCAACCCATCCATATAAAGCCCCGGTAAAATGCAGTACCAGGGCTGTACTTACATCAGTTATTCTTATTTAAATCTCAATTAAAAGCAGCAGCAATTCTATACCTATCACAATGCTCCATTACAATTTCCACTCCAATGGCACATTCACCTTAACGCTAAAATTTCTACCCATATTAAATACACCTTGTCTGCCGGTAACATTGTTAACCGCTGTATACTTTAACCGGCTTAAGTGGTTTTGGTAAGCCACATCTGTTATGTTATTGGCTGCAAAATACAGGCTGAATAACGTTTTGCCTTTGCTTGCTATCTCACCCCCAAAACCTCCATTTAATAAGCTATATCCTTTTGTTGAAGTTTCAGTATTATAACCTGTAAAAGCATTATTCTGTGCTAAGGTATTATCCAGCTCGAGCATGATGTACAAATTCTTAAGGGTATTGCCCTTCTTATAAAAATCACCTTTAACCTCGTTAATCAACCGGGCACCAGGTATAAAAGGCAGGTTACTGCTTCCGTCCTGCAATTGAGACAGCTTACCTCTAACATACGAAAAGCTGTTCTCTATATGCAACCAATCCAATGGATGTGGGTGGATATCAAAGTTGGCCTCCCCTCCATATAAAGTTGCATTGGTTTGATTAAATCGGAAGGCAAAAAAGTCATTGCCTTCTTTGGTTAAAATGGAATCACTTCCGGCAACTGATCGTAGTTTTTCATAATAAATAAAGTTGTTGATGCGGTTCACAAAAAGATTGGCTGAAACAGACACGTGTTCCGAGGCAAACTCAATTCCACCATCTGCCTGTAAGCTACGCTCCGACTGCAAATTTTGGGAGCCATGTTCGTAACGATTGGTTCCCGCGTGGGCACCGTTACTGGCAAGCTCCGGTATACTTGGTGCACGAAAACCTCTTGCAATATTCAATTTTAAATTAAGGGCATCACTGGCCTGGTAACTTACGCCTACACTACCCGACACGTTAGAAAAGTTCTTAACAAACGAGTTAAATTTTATTCCGCCACCTTCAATCAAACCTTTTGAATTGATGTTGCGGTTATCCATGCGAACACCACCACTTAAAGTAACCTTTTCATAGCTACGCTGGGTATACACAAAGCCCCCTATGTCAAAAAGGTTGTATTCCGGAATCAAAAACTCATTTCCTTTATTTTGGTTTACCTGCCCCATGCCATTAACTCCAATAGTGGTTTTCCAATCTTTGTTTTGACGCAAATGAAATTGCAGGTTATAATTTATGGTATGCAGGTCAAAATAAAGCCCCTTCTCCTGAGGATTTAGTGCATTACCAAACTCCTGTCTGCGGCTGCGTTGATAGCCTGTAGTAAAAGTCAATCTGCCAAGGCTGGTATTAAAACTGTTATCAATAGCCAATTTAAAATGGCGAATTTGTTGATTGGGTATACCTGGCACCGATGATGAAGATGTTTGAGAAGGCGCAATAGTTTCCACCAAACTTCCATTCTCGTTTACCTGGTGTAAAAATTTACCCGTAGCACTATCCCTGTCCCCTTCTACCAACCCAACTTGCTGGTGAAAACTGCTCATATACAAATGGCTAAAGCCCCAGTCTTTGGTGAGGCCAATATATCCGCCAAAATCCTTCTCATTAAAGCGGCTGTTAAAAACACGACCATCGTATTTATTTTTAAAATCGCCGGCAGCTTTCAACGAGCCATAAGCGCCCCATATAAAACCATTCTTGTTTCCACCAATGTCGGCATGCAGTGCCCTTTGCCTGTTATTGCTTTGAAAGTTTGAGAGCAGGTTTGCTTTTATGGAGGCCGCTGGCGCGGGAATAATACTGATGAAATTAACGACACCTGCAATGGCATCACTACCATACATCAGCGAAGCCGGGCCTTTTAAAACTTCGGCACGGCTAACATTTAGTTCATCTATTTCAATACCATGTTCATCACCCCATTGCTGCCCCTCTTGTCTTATGCCATCATTAACAACTACTACCCGGTTGTAACCCAAACCGCGAATTACGGGTTTTGATATGGCAGGGCCTGTAGCTATTTGTGCCACTCCCGCTGTTTTGCTCAGTGCATCCACAAGGTTGGTTGACGATCCCCTCAGCAGCTCCTCCTTTTTTACAATATTTACGGGAACCGGGGTTCTTTTTACAGAAGTGGCAGATGAGACACCTGTTACCGTAATTGCCTCAGTTTCTAAGAAAGATGGCTTGAGTTTGAAATCTTTATCAGGAGAAAGGAGCAAATCTATGGTCTGTACCTGCGAGGCATATCCTGTGTAAGTTATTTCAACCAGGTATTTGCCAATAATAATTTCGGGTATTCTAAATTTTCCATTTTCATCAGTTACTACTCCTTTTTTAAGATCGGGCAACACAACAGATGCCCCCGCTAAAGGATTGCCTGTATTGGCATCTGTAACAGTACCGGTAAAATTGATCCTTCCAGTTTTACCCTGGGCGTGTAAAGCTGCAGAGGATAGAATCAATATGAATCCAATAAATAGAAATCCTGCTATATTTTTCATAATTAAATTAAAAGGCGTTTCAGCTAAGCTGTAAATAATTGTTGCTGTGTACTGGCTGTGCAATAATTGTAGGGCTGCTTTAAAAAGTTTGAAAGCAGTTAAAAAGATATTTATGCTACAGGCGGGCCTCGTAATTCGCTATAAAAATGATGGAGAGAATAAAAGCTGGCAATGATTGCTCCTTTTTCGACAGAGATTATTGCCGGAGCCGCAAATAAGAAAGGTTGAATAAAAATATTGAAAGGAGACTCTGATACAAGGTTGTTTATGTTGCAATGATAGCCGGAAACATCAATTGTGGTTTCATGCTTTGCAGTATTTGTTGTAACCTGGTCTTTATGATCGGCAATCAACTGATGAATGGTTTTTTTGGGCGTAATGCTAAGTGCGAAAACGCTGATAAGCAAAAAGCTTACAAAGGATCGTATGAAGGGATTACTTTTCAATTTTTACAACAACCTGGCAAATGTAGTTAAGAATACAATTGACCTCT
>JANPPB010000470.1:0-2926 GCA_031428295.1 Segetibacter sp.
TCCATTTTACCTGTTGATTCGTTTGGCTTGGGAAAGTGGGTATGCTCAACCGTATGTGCCAGTTGAAACACAATGCTCAAAACAAAACCTGCCACCAAACCCATTGCTAGAAATCCTATGATCCAGGCAGAGAAACCAACCATGTAAATTGGTAAGCCAACAAATATAAAGGCATGTGCCAGTTTGTAAAACCAAAACGAAGTGTGTTCTTTCAAGGTCATTTTACGAAGGGTAATAGTACCTATTTTACCAGAAAAATATTTAATGTAATCGGTAACAAAAATCCAGTAGATATATAAAAGAGAGTAAGCTGCCGGAAAATATACGTGCTGATATTTATGGATTTTGTAATGGCTTTGCTCATCGCACAAACGAAGAAGGGGACGGGCTTCAATATCATCGTCAACCCCATGAATATTGGTATAAGTATGGTGGATGATGTTGTGCTTAGACTTCCACATGTGCTGGCTGGCACCTAAGAAATTGGCAATATTTGAGGCCATGTCGTTGATCCATTGGTAACGGCTAAAACTTCCATGAGCGCCATCGTGCATTACATTAAAACCAATGGCAGCAACCACGCAACCGAGCAACATGCTTTCGGCTATCGCCAAAATAGTAGAGGGGGTAAAAAACACAAGGTGAACATACAGCGCTATAACCGCAGTCATTAATACAACAGCCTTGATATACAGTTTGCGGTTGCCTGTTTGCGATTTACCTTTTTGGTCAAAATAGTCGCTTATTCTTTTCTTCAATTCGCCGTGAAATGAAAGAGATACTTTTGGAAATTTAGGTGTAGCCATTTATAATGTTTTTTTGCTTTTATCAAGATCGTTTAACGTAATTATGTATTTATTGTTAGGTATTTTGTTGAATAAATGCATCCATGCTTTTTACTCCAATCATCTTGTCGCTTAAATAACCTTCAGCGTACTTTACACCTATTCTTTTTCCTAACATCATAGCACGTGCTTTTACACTCTCCATAAATTCAGGGCTCGAAATATAGGTTTGTGGTTCGTCTAAATCAGGATTAAAAAACTGGGTAGTGTAACTTAAAACCGATTCGATTTTTTTATCCATGTGCTCCGAAATATCTACTACAAAATCAGGCTGTAAAAAACGATCCTGAAGATAATGAAATACATATTTCGGTCTCCATGCCTGCTGGCTAACACCATTCAACTCCGTCTCTATTTTTCTTAGTCCTGATAAAAATGCTGCATCAGAAACCAATTTTGAACTTCGACCATGATCCGGATGCCGGTCTTCAGGAGCGTTGCAAAGGATGATTTCGGGCTGGTATTTCCTGATCATTGTGATCACCTTTCTCTGGTGGGCTTCATCGTTTAAAAAAAAGCCATCAGCTAATCCTATATTCTCCCTTAAATGTACACCCAGCACTTTTGCAGCATTGGCTGCTTCTATTTTTCTTATTTCTGCGGAGCCACGTGTTCCGAGTTCTCCACGGGTAAGATCCACAATTCCAACTTTTTTACCTTCACTTAAAGCAACCAATATCGTTCCCGAGCAACCTAATTCCACATCATCGGGATGAACTCCGATTGCTAAAACATCCAGCTTAACATGCATAAAATCTAATCCGTTTCTAAGGGCGCAAGGTATACTATTTAGCTGTATTACTTTGTTAAGGTATTGGTTTAAAACCCCTAAGTAATTCTACTATGCAGCAGTTCTATATTGCTAAAGACAGTTAAATATTAAGAATTAAAAATTAAGTGGATATTATAGGTAGCCCGAATCAACTGCGGTGGCCATACATACGCTCAACATCCTGAACAACAATTTCGATTGGTTGGTCTTTTGTAGACGGTTCGTAACTTTGTTTTAGGCTACTACCCAGTATAACAGCAACTGTTTGCCAAAAGCCGGCAGCAAAGCCGCCCTTGAATTCATGTATAATTTCGTAGCAATTGTTACCCGTTTCGCGATTGATCAGTTTCATTAAAACTCTACCCTGGTAAACCGATAGGTTGGTTATTTTGTCAGCAAACTCTTTTTTCAACTCTTTCTCCCGCGATTTAATAATCTCCTTGCGTTGTTTTTTATCTGTTACCCCTACGAGTTTTGCATTTACTTCATTCATTATTCTGCCGGCTGCCTTAGCGTAGGGATAAGTAACATAAACAGCGTTTCTTAGCCGGGTCCATTCAGCCCAGTACTTTTTCCATTTCTCTGTAATACGGGTATACACATTTACATCCAACATACGGCCGCCGGGTATGGTGTCGCCATCCAGTACAAAAGCATATACCTGTAGCGTATCAAGAGCGGAAGTTTGTGCAGTAGCTTTATTACAGAAAATAGCCGATACAAGTATACCGGCACACAATAAGCATATTTTTAAAAGTTTACCCACAGAAACAGGTGTAATGATTGTAAAGTTTGTAATAATTATTAATACTTTTTGTGTCTGAAAGTAACCGATTATTTTGTTATAACATTTGTAATTACGTCGGTTTTTTGCTGAAAGTTTTAAGGACAATGACACGCCTGAGAAAATTGACAAATTTTTATGTCTTTCAGGACTCGTCTTCATTTCCAACAACTTTAATAACTGTTTCAGGGCCGGTAAATTGTATTGTAACAAAGATTTGGTAGATCATTAAAATGCTGCTTATTATGATATAAAGAAGATAAAAGTTCAACTTGCCTGAATTTTATCTGTTGCTATGAAAAACCGCATGTGAACTGAGCGTAGCCAATGAAGCCTCATTTGTAAAAAATGCCGGTAACCAAAACCCAATACACATACTGTTTTAATAAAAAGCCACCAGTTTTTGCTGGTGGCCCTGGCACTGCTTGTGCCAGCAGAACTATTTAATGGAGTAACCCGGTTAAGCGATATTAACCGAAGGTTTCCATGATTGATCTGTTGATTGCATGAATACCTCCTTTTCTT
>JANPPB010000471.1:0-2698 GCA_031428295.1 Segetibacter sp.
CTCATGAACTTTTGCATTATTCCACCTCACTTTTTTTCTATTGAATAACCTTACATGGGCGTCCTTACCCCACTCCCCATACCTAATCAACCTGGCTCCTAAAAATGTTTTAAACCTGATGTTGTATACATTATTTGGATCAGTTAAATCAATGGATTGTAAAGACCTCAATAACCCTTCATCCGGCATTTCGTCGCTGTCAATACTTAATATCCAATCATACCGGGCGGCTTCAATTCCTTTGTTTTTATTGTTGCCAAATCCGTCCCAACCTGTTTCAATCAAACGGCCATGCAGCAATCGAACAATATCCTGTGTGCCATCGGTACTGCCACTATCAACAACAATAATATCGTCGGTCAGCGATAGCACCGACCGTATCGTGTCGCCAATAATGTGTGCTTCATTTTTAGCTATCAGCACTACAGAGATTAAGTTCATTGGGGTACAGGTTCTGGTAGTTTAAATAATTGCCTCGTTACCATCAATACGAAGATAAAGATTACGACTCCAAACTGACTTTCGAGGGTATCGTCTGTAACCATCGGAATGATTAAGATGAAACATAAAACTTTTGATATGATATTTTTTGACCAGACTGATCGCACCAACATAATAATGCCTGCTGTAAAAGCAACAACACCCATCCAGCCGGAGGCTGCACCATATAAAACCCACTCATTCAAAGGCAAAAAACGGTCGGTTGGCAGTGATTGTGAATAGTATATTTCATGCCATTGATTGATTGCTTTTTTTAAATCACCAAAGCCCACACCGGTTGCAGGATGATGGTTTAAAATTTGCCACCCTGCTTTTATAGACAGTACCCTTGCACCATCACTTGAGCCAGGGATGAATACACCTTTTGTAAAATTATCAAACTCATAAAGCACATACTGAACGCGGTTGTGCAGCGATGGCATATTTAGATAAGCAATTGCCGGTACCATTAAAAATGCTGCTATCAAAATGCCACCCGTAAGCCAATTTTTTGAAGCAATAATTTTATGAAGCATAAAAATAAAACCTGCAACATACAAACAAAGTAAACCGGTTTTTGCAGCAAGCAGGTGCAGGTATATAACCAACCATACAACCAAAATATAGAGGCAGGTTTTAAAAACTTTAGAACTGTTTTCATGAAGGGTATGCAATGATAAAATGATTACCAAAACAACCAGCCAGCTAAACCTAATGTGGTCGTCTTCGAACGGCGCAGGCATAACTTTGGCCTGCAAATACCCTTGTAATATTTCGGTTGAATTTGTTGCAAACTGATACACGCTCCACAACGATCCGATAACCGTTAACACCAAAAGATATCTTATTACCCATCTCCACTTTGCAAATGAAATTGACCCTGCTGCCAGGCCCAATCCAATTGTAAGCAATGGCAGTTTTACTTCAACTGCACGCCACCAATCATGCGTATTCTCACTCCAAAAACCAGAAACCAGCACGGGTAATATTATAAGGCAACAACCCCATAATATTTGTTTGTTGTATGCGGCACCTGGCTTATTTAAAAGAAATGGTAACAATAAAGCAACAGCCGCTACAGACACCAAAGCACGGCTTATGAATAATCCGGACAACAATATTACAACCAGCAAAAGAGTAAGGTTATTGTTGCTACACCATTGCCTGATCCGCATAAAGAAATTACTTATTAAGAATTGTGAATGAACCAACAAACTTACCTTTCTAAATTCGATATTCGCTGGTACAATGTGGCAGCAATTATTAACTCAAATTCAGCAGGGCAATACCAAGGCGCTGGCTCGTACCATTTCGCTTGTGGAGAATGAGTTTGAAGGCCACTTTTCTTTCTTACAAAACCTGCCAACCTCTACAACACCAATCATTGGCATTACAGGCCCTCCAGGTGCAGGTAAAAGCACATTGGTTGATGCATTGATTGGAGAGATAATTTCTCATCATAAAAAAGTAGGGGTGCTTTGTGTGGATCCGTCGTCACCATTTAACCTGGGTGCTTTGTTAGGCGACCGCATCCGTATGAGCCAATGGTACAGTCATCCAAGTGTTTTTATCCGGTCACTTGCTACAAGAGGCAGCCTTGGTGGACTTCATCCTAAAATTATTGAAATAGCTGACGTAATGAAAGCTGCCCCATTTGATTACATTATTATTGAAACGGTAGGCATAGGGCAAAGCGAAATTGAAATAGCCGGGCTGGCCGATACTACCATTGTTGTTCTGGTACCAGAGGCAGGCGATGACGTTCAAACCATGAAAGCCGGTTTGATGGAGATTGCTGATGTTTTTGTAGTTAATAAAGCAGACCGGCCTGGCGCTGACGTTTTTGCAAACAACCTAAAACAGATGTTGCTACCGGGTGCAAGGCATACAAAAGTTTTACAAACTACCGCCTCTGCTAACGTGGGTATAGATGCTTTGTATGCAGCTATAGTAGAAAGAAATAACTCAGCATCAATCAATAACAAGCATTCATGGCTGCTGGCCGAAAAAGCCATACATCTTATTCAACAACATAGAATGAGGGACATTGACCGTAAAAAGATTAAAGACGAAATTTACAAGCTTACACTTACGGAAGAAGCGTTCAATATATACAGTTTTGTTGCTGAATATACCGGAACCAAGAAGGATTAACTTCGTAAATCAGGCAATGGGATTTGATTGATCGTTTTCAAATTCTTTTTCATTTTTCCACCAG
>JANPPB010000472.1:0-2624 GCA_031428295.1 Segetibacter sp.
CCAAAAGGCACCTGGCATGCTATAGTAGATTTAAGCAAAAGTTCGGCCAGTGGTATAGGTATCTATTGGACAATTTCTCCGCAACTAGCCAGGGCTTTTGCAGGAGACAGGGTTACGCTACAGGGTAATTTTGATCCTTCAAAATTGCTGGCACCAATACCACAAATTCAAAAATGGGTGAAGGAAATGATTGATGGTTTTGGCACTCAACGCTACATAGCCAACCTGGGTCATGGCATTACCCCTAATGTACCAGTTGATCATGCAAAGGCTTTTGTAGATGCGGTGAAGGAATATTCGATGTGAGCAGTGAGTAGTGAGTAGTGAGTAGTGAGTAGATCCAGATTAAATGCAGCGGGTTTATCGCATATCAATAATTTTTAAAAATATGTTTTTACAACTGGCTCATACAAAACTTAATGTTTACCAACAAACAAAGCTACTAACTATCGAGTGTTACAAAGTGACCAAGCTATTGCCTTCCGACGAAAAATTTGGAATGGTATCACAATTAAGAAGAGCCGCATTGTCAGTCCATCTTAATTTGGCAGAAGGAGCTTCCAGAAAATCTTTAGCGGAGAGAAAAAGGTATTACGAAATTTCGAGGGGTTCCCTAATTGAAGTTGATACGGCAATCGGTATAGCGTTTGAGTTGCAATACATAACTTCTACAGAAATACAGGTATTGGGAGAAGTCATTATAAATACATTCAAATTACTATCAGGATTGATAGCACAAGAAGGACAAACTCAAAAATGACAAATCACAACTCACTATAAAAATGAACGAAGAACTCACCACTCACCACTCACCACTCACCACTCACAACTCACCACTCACAATAAAAGAGCAATGGATCACCTTCATTCACCAACTACAGAATGACATTTGCAATGCACTTGAGCAGGCTGATGGCAAAGCAAAATTTTTTGAAGATAAGTGGGACCGGGCGGAAGGTGGCGGTGGCAGGACAAGGGTTATAGCCAATGGTGCCGTGTTTGAAAAAGGCGGTGTAAATACTTCCGTTGTTTTTGGAGAGGTTACGGATTTAATGCGTTCGCAACTAAAGATCGATGGCGACAACTGGTTTGCGTGTGGATTATCGCTGGTCATCCATCCTTACAGTCCAATGGTACCAACCGTACATTGCAACTACCGCATGTTTGAAGTTTATAAAAATGGCGCTTCTGAACTCCCCGCTTCGGGAGCCAGTCCCGATTTTTCGGGAGGCGGGGGGGCTCGCTGGTTTGGTGGAGGAACTGACTTAACGCCGTATTACTTATTCGAAGAAGATGCCATTCATTTTCACCAAACATATAAAGATGCATGTGATCGGTATGATCCCAGCTTCTACCCAACATTTAAAGCAGAATGCGATAATTACTTTGTAAACAGACACAGGGGCACAGAACGGCGGGGTATTGGCGGTATTTTTTACGACTACCAAAAACCAACAGAAGAGCGTGGCGTTGAATTCTGGATGAACTTTGCAAAAAGCTGCGGCTATGCCTTCATCAATTCATACATACCCATTGTAGAAAAGAGAAAGGACCTTGCTTTTACACCCGAACAAAAATACTGGCAGGAGATACGCAGGGGCCGCTATGTTGAATTTAATTTAGTGCACGACAGGGGTACCATTTTTGGCCTAAAAACCAATGGAAGAATTGAGAGTATTTTGATGAGCTTACCGCCCACAGTCAGGTTTGACTATAATTACCAGCCACAACCGGGCAGTGAAGAAGATAAATTGTTACAGGCATGTCTGCACCCAAGGGAATGGCTGAAGTAGCAATTAGCCGCAGGACGAGCTTGTGAAAATATTGGCTTGCAAAATGGGTAGATTTTTGAAGTAAATTTGTTTAAATTTTCCGTCATGAATCTTGCAGAAAAAAAAGAGACATTAATGCACATTGTTCAGGATGCTGATGATAAGCTAACAGGGTTATTGATAGCTCTGGCAAATGAATATAATTCTTCAGAGAATTATTCATCCGAAGAGTTGGATAGTTTTTACGAGATAAGAGATGCGCTTTTGAATGAACCTCAAACTGCATATACTCCTGCAAAAGCTCACGAAATCATTCGAAATAAAAAGCAGGATGCTGTATAAATTGTTGATTGCTCCTGCTGCATTTATCGACACGGAGGATGCATATGATTATTATGAAAAACAGCAGCAGGGATTGGGAGAACGATTTTTAAAATTTGTTGATGATAGTTATACCAAACTCTCCAATACACCTCATCATTACGGCTTCGTTAATAATAAAAAAGACTTACGCGATCTTCGGATCAAAAATTTTCCCTTCGTAATTATTTTTCAAATCTTTCAGGATAAGATATTGGTATTACGGGTTTTTAATACCAACCGAAACCCTCTTTCAATAAAAAATTTATAAAGCATGATACTTCGCAGAAACCGGATACTACGGACTACACCTGCCATACGTTCGCTGGTTGCTGAAACTACACTTTCAGCAAACGATTTTATTGCTCCTCTGTTTATTGATGAAGGACACAATTTGGAAACAGAAATAGCCTCTATGCCCAATTACTTTCGACGCAGTATAGATCTTACTGTCCGGGAGGTAAAAGAATTATGGAGCCTGGGCATTAAATC
>JANPPB010000473.1:0-2103 GCA_031428295.1 Segetibacter sp.
TAATTAAATTGACAGACGTTTTCATCCCACGACAGCCCCTCCAATCTGTTTATCTTTCGATCGGCGTCTTCAAAACTAAGCGCTTCAAAAGCTGATCTATCCAAAGTGTAAACGGGTTTGTCCATACCACTAAGATCGGAATTAAAACAGCATAGAAAATACATGACAAGTCAATAAACTTAATTTGAACTCTCCATTGTCGTCTTTAGTATTGCTACTTGCCCTGCCTTTGACATTCAATTTTGAAAAGCCTCGAACCTTGTAAACGCTTATGTCAACTTCATCACAAATACTTCAATTCCTTTTTAATCTGCCGTTCAATGTTGATTTACCTGCAGACGTGGAGGTGCTCAATCCATTCAAAGACCCATACACCCGGCAGATTTCCAGCTTTTTTTACAACCGTTTTTATGGGGATGAGCATAGTAGATACTGCATTATCGGCATCAACCCCGGCAGGTTTGGCGGTGGGGTTACTGGCATACCTTTTACAGATCCCATTAGGTTAAAAAGTGCTTGCGGCATTGACAATACCTGGCAGCAAAGACAAGAGCTGTCTTCTGTTTTTATGTATGAAATGATAGATGCTTTTGGCGGAGCTGAGAAATTTTATCAGCAGTTTTATATTACATCTTTTAGTCCGCTGGGTTTTACCAGCAAGGGTAAGAACCTTAACTACTACGATGATAAAACCCTAATAAAAATTATACAGCCATTTGCTTTGCATTGTATGAAAAAGCAATTGAGATGGGCTAATACATCTGTTGCCTTTGTACTGGGCGAGGGTGCTAATTACAAGTTCATAAGTAAGTTTAATGAAGAGCACAAATTGTTCTCTTCAATTGTACCATTGGCCCACCCAAGGTTCATTATGCAGTATAAACTGAAGAGTAAAGAAGCCTACATCGCAAAGTATTTGGGTGCGTTTGGAATAAGTAAAAAGTAAAAATTCAAAATTCAAAAGTAAAAATGCAGGAACAAGGTGTAAGAGCTAACTGCCACGAATACTTTCTTTGTGGTCTATGTGCAAGACTCTTGTATTTCTCTCGTTAAACCAGTTTTTACCACAGAGAACAACCGGAGGAAGAAACACAGAGAATACAAATAGAATACTCGCTCTGTGTTCTCTGCGTAAGACTCATGTCTTTCTCTGCGGTTGAGGTTTAATCAAGTTGCCGCAATTGCAGACTCACTTATCGGCGTTTACAACTCAACATTTAACACACAACATTCAAAATAGCAACGTTATTTCTGCAACACCATTACATCATTCAAAATAAAGGTTGTTCCACCATTCACTTCCATGTTGTAAACTTTTTGCAGACCACCGGCGGTTTCAGTTTTATTTACCACGGTATAGGTGAGGTAAGCCCCGGTTTTTTCATCGAAGCAAATCACCTTTTCTCCTATTTCGATCTCCCCCATATTCTTTTGCTTACCCTGTGTCATCATAGGGTGGTTAGGCGTGGCCTTGACTGCCTTGCTGCTTAGCAATACGTTCCATCCACTGGGTGTTTGTTGTTCTTCAACCGCAAGTAATTGAAGACTGGTGATAGCATAATTTTTTGCTTCGTGTTGCATTAATTGCTTTACCCGTACCACTGCATTCTGCCATGTTACAGGGTCAACTGAAATTACAAGGTCACCTGGCTTAATGTTGCTTATAGGTTTGGTGGAACCGTCGGACATGGCAACCGACTGGTCGCCGGGAAAACAGATATCGCTGCCATAGGTTGCAGATTCAGCCCTCATATCCTTGCCTTTATTAATGGCTTTAAATAGCTGAAAGCTCATTTCTTTTGAAAGAATATATGAAAGCTTTAGCACAAAGTTTTTCTCCTCTTTATCTATAGCATGAATGTCTTCAAAATACTTTTCCCACACTTTGCCGTCGGCTGTAAAGTTGGGTTGTAAGGCAGTGTAAAGTTTGCCCTTCTCATTGGTGTAGAATACCACTGTTCCCAGTTCCTGCATGCCATCTTTTGCTACCAGTTTATATAAGTCGATGCGCTTTTTCAGGCCATCATCCCCGGTAATGAAATAAGGTTTGCGCAACTCATACCGATCTAAAATGTAAACATTTTCCACCTTGGCATAAGTGTC
>JANPPB010000474.1:0-6375 GCA_031428295.1 Segetibacter sp.
GCAGCGCCGTTGCAGGTGTTGTCACCAGCAACTGTAGCGTGGGCAAGTGTGTACCTTCAAAGGTTTTCTAAATTACCAGGTTTGGGAGCGCAACCCATTGTCCATTGAATTATGGAGCAGACCAGTATTTATTGAAAAGCTAAATTACATTCATAATAACCCGGTGAAATATCCCTGGAACCTTTGCCAGTTTCCGGAAGACTATAAATATTCTTCGGCTTGGTTTTACGAGAATGGAAAAGATGATTACAAATTTATAGCTCACTATTTAGGCTAAGCACTCCCACGCACTGGTTGCAGGTGACAACACCTGCAACGGCCTCCCTGCAATGCACCGTCAATGGCGGAAATGCTGCAAGACCCGCAAAGGCAAAATATTCTTCGGCTTCGTTTTACGAGAATGGAAAAGATGATTACAAGTTTATAGCTCACTATTTAGGCTAAGCACTCCCATGCACTGGTTGCAGGTGACAACACCTGCAACGGCGAAAAATACCCCTGGAACCTTTGCCAGTTTCCGGAAGACTATAAATATTCTTCGGCTTCGTTTTACGAGAATGGAAAAGATGATTACAAGTTTCTAGCTCACTATTTAGGCTAAGCACTCCCACGCACTGGTTGCAGGTGACAACACCTGCAACGGCGAAAAACATCCGCAATGGCAAAATATCCCTGGAACCTTTGCGAGTTTCCGGAAGACTATAAATATTCTTCGGCTTTGTTTTACGAGAATGGAAAAAATGATTACAAGTTTCTATCTCACTATTTAGGCTAAGCACTCCCACGCACTGGTTGCAGGTGACAACACCTGCAACGGCCTCCAACTTGTAATTTGTATTCTTCGCCTATGAAAAGGAAATCTTTACCAAGTTCAAGTATAAAGTTCTTCATTTGACCAACAAGACCCCGCTGCAGTTCACCTTCATTGTGTGGCTCCGAAAGGTTTAAAAACTCAAACACATAACTGTCTTTACAAGTGTTTGTCAGGTCGTTATTACTTTCTCTCAGCACTGTTGAGAGTTTTGAGTTGCCTATCATTGTCCGTTCGAAAAGACTGGCGGAAATTTGTCGGTCAAGTTCTCTTTTACTATAATTTTCTTGCTTAACTAGTTTTAGATAAAATTCCTTTTCTTCAATGGTCTTGCACCTTGAAAAAATGAGCATATTATGTGTCCAGCTAATTTCTCTCACCACTGGTGAGAGTTTTGGAAAGTCTTTGTAGGTTTCGTAAAATTGTTTCATTCTCCAAATATTTTTGTCGGAGAATCCTTTTACATAAGGTTCATTTTGTTGAATGTATTTAGCTAACTCTGTTACTACAGAGTCGCCCCATTCTGCTTGTTCAATCTTTTGGTTGATATATGCTCCAATGTTCCAATAAAGGTTAATCAATTCAGCGTTTACTGCTCTAATAGCATTCGTCCGGGATTGTATAATAAGTTGAATGATGTCCGCAAATCGCTTGTCCATATTTATTTCTATAAGCTATAAATTTATGTTTTTTCAGTCTTGTTAATCAGTGTAATCGATTTGTGACATGATTGCTCTATGTGCCAGGGGTCCCTTGGCAAGCACATAAGGCTAGAAGAGGTTACCCTATCAGGATGAAACCTTTACGATTATCCGATCTGTCCCGAGGTGGAGAATATGTAGAGTGATGCAGCACGTGATACCTGTTTAGTTATTTCTCCTCAACTGGCTCACAAAATGATCTAATCATTAATTTTAAGGTATGAAAGAAATTACATTCTTAGTGAAAGAAGCAGAAGAAGGTGGCTTTTATGCCGAAGCAGTAGGTGTGGGCATTTTTGCCGAGGGAGAAACAGTAGAAGAACTAAGGCAAAATATAAAAGGCGGAATTGAATGCTTTTATAACAACGGAGCAGATTCGCCAACTTTTGCACATTTGCATTTTGTAAAAGATGAGGTAATGGCCTTATGAAGACACCCCGGGATATATCAGGTAAGGAATTAATCAAATCCCTTAAAGTCTTTGGATATGAGGTTGTGCGGCAAAACGGAAGCCATATTATGATTACAACTCTTCAACAGGGAGAACACCACCTTGCCATACCTAATCATAATCCACTTAAAGTGGGCACACTAAACGGGATATTTTTAAATGTCGCTACTCACTTTCAACTCACAAAAGAACAAGTGATCCATAAATTATTTGGTTGATCAAAAACCAAAGTGCGATCTGCCACGGAACACAAGTAGCAACGATGCTCTATAGGCCCACTTCATCTAAGTACAAAGCGTCTTCAATTCGCTCACCCCCCATATTTTTTTTTGGTAGTTCTTATGCTTGATCCTTGCAATGTAGGTAGACGAACCGGAATATTCATCTCCAGCTTTGTGTTTAGGAAAAGACCCCCGCCTCAAAAGCGGGGTAAGCGCTGTGCTACGTGCCGGGGTCCCTTGGCAAACGCACAAAGTCAGTTAAGGAGATCCCAGCAGGACTAAAATGTTCTCGATGCTGATTCAAACCTCTTAAATCATAGTACTTGTTGTGTTCTCCATTTTTCTGCTTGACTATCTCCTTCTACTTATTATTAAATACTTACACTGTGCAATTCTTATTTTCTTTAAGTACCTGTTGTTGTAGGTTCTGATCGCTTCCATATTCGCTCCTAAAATACTTTCCAGGCGCTATTGTATTTTCTAAAAAATTTTGAAGTAAATTTTCATTTGAATTCAGGCCTTAAGGGAAGGCAACTTATTGCATAATCAAATAAATACTGTCCTATGCTATCCATCTTTTTTTTATTTCAACTTGTTTTGGAAGCAACGCAAGGGGCTATTCCTGTTGCAAAGTTTGAACCGCAAACAATTGATGCTAATATTTCAATAGGATACGGTCTTGCTCTTGGTGATGTAAATGGTGATGGGAAACCTGATATTCTTTTGGCTGATAAGAAGCAATTTGTATGGTATCGCAATGGGGACTGGAAACGTTTTGTGATGATCGAAAACCTAACGGAGCAAGACAATGTTTGTATAGCTGCCCGTGATCTTGACGGGGATGGTAAAGTAGAAGTGGCTGTAGGAGCACAATGGAATCCATCTGAAACTTCTGATACCACTAAATCTGGTTCTGTTCATTATCTTATCCGGCCTAAGGATCCGAGCCAACTTTGGGAAGCTATCCAGTTACATCACGAGCCAACAGTTCACCGTATGCAATGGGTGAAATCAGCAGATGGAAACTTTTACCTCGTAGTCGTTCCACTGCATGGAAGGGGTAACAGGAATGGCATAGGTGAAGGTGTAAAAATAATGGCTTACAAGTTTCCCGGGAACCCTCGCAATACCTGGTCTGTTGGAACTATAAGTAATGACATGCACATGACTCATAACCTTGCAATAGTGGAAGAATTAGCTTCAAAAAGAACTGACCTCTATATTGCCGGAAAGGAAGGGGTGAGGCTAATTGAAGGTTTTAGTGGTAAGTCAGATGCAGGAAATGCGTATAAGGTAACAGGTGCGGATGTGGCTGCCGGCGAAGTTCGCATAGGGAAGCTTGGTAAAGAAAAGTTCTTAGCAACCATAGAACCTATGCATGGAGTTGCAGTGGTTGTATATATAAATGGGGAAAATAAAAAGCGAATAGTACTTGATGACGAATTAAAGGAAGGTCATGCCCTTGCTGTCGCCGATCTGCTTGGAATTGGTAGCGACCAGGTAGTAGCAGGGTGGCGAATTGCAAATGCACAGAATAAAGTAGGGATTAAACTTTATGTGCCCAAAAACAAAAGTGGCAGCGAATGGGATTCGCATTGGATAGACGAAAATAGTATTGCTACTGAAGACCTGCAGGTGCTTGATTTAAACGGTGATGGCAAACCAGATATAGTTGCCTCAGGTCGGGCCACTAAAAACCTAAAAATATATTGGAATAAGACCAAATAGTAGCACAAGACCAAACCTCTTTTACTGATATGTTCCTCTGTTAAAAGGCTGAGGTTGTTCCGGTTCTAATCCATCCTCCAGCTATTAAGCACCTTAAGGAACCCTTTTGTCCTGCCCCGAGCTTATAATTATCTTATTGCTTTGGAATAACATATAATATGAGAATAATCTTCTTTGCAAAATGGCTTTTTTTATCAGGCGTTATGAGTACTGTTACAACGGGCAAATCTAATATAACCTTACGGCTGGTTCCATTTGCTGATGCCGGTCAAACAGGAGGTAACTATCGGGTTTTATTTCCACAGTTTGATATACTAAAGGAAATGCGGCAAACATTTTTACCTTAATTCACTATTTGATATCCCACGATGAAAACATTTGCCTTAAGGGCGATTATACTTAAACTGATTGTTTTTTACCCACTTGTTAGACCGAAAACTGCATATTCAATAAATTAACGACGTAATTCTTGCTTATGAAAAAAATTAAATGGCTTATTGGGGTTGGGTTAATGGTTGTATTAGTTGCTTGTGTTAGTTCCCTGGCCAGGGAGGCTGATGAAACTTATGCTGGTAAAAGCAACTTGTATATTCAGCAAGATGTTAGTGCAGGAACTATTTCAATTTTTAGATCGGGCTCTAAAGAACCATTACTTACACAAAACGCCAAACCCGGCTTCCGGCCTTTTTTGCATCCCATTGCAGCGCCAGATGGTAAGGGGGTCATTACTGAATACAGTCCTGGTCACCATAAACACCAGACCGGTTTTTATTGGGGATTTACCAGAGTTAACGGCCGCGATTATTTTCATAACCCCGGAGAGGACTACTGGAAACGAGTATCGGCTAACATAGTTGAAGAGAAAGGCGAAGAAGTAAAATGGCAGACCGTATACGATCTTTTAAATGAACAAGGCACTGCAATTCTTACTGAAACACAAAACTGGAGCATGCGTGAGGATAGCGGAAAGTTTCTCATTTCGCTGGAATGGAGAGGCGAAGCAAAAACTGATATCACTATTGGCAAATATGATTATGGTGGCTTGTTTCTCCGCATGCCATGGAAAGAGGGAATTAAAGGAGAAGTAATAAATGCAGCAAGGCAGATAAATGAAAAAGCAGAAGGGCAAAGGGCTATGTGGGTTGATGTGGGAATGCAGGTAGAAGGCCGCGATGACCTGGTACATGTAGCCGTCTTCGATCATCCGGAAAACAAAGGCTACCCTCAGCACTGGAGAGTTGATGGACAATTAGGAATTGGAACTGCCCGTGCACGGGAAGCTGACTGGAAGATCAACAAAGGAGAGACAGAAGTGATTAAGCACCAATTAGTGGTTTATACCGGTACAGTTAATGATCTAAAACTTACCGATCAATGGTCGAAATATAGTGGTCAGAATTCTACTTATGCCCTATGGCAGATAGCACGGGATGAAGCGCTTGAAGCTAAATTTCTTACACCGGATGAAGCAGTAAAATCAATGACGGTTAAGCAGGGGTACAAAGTAAATGCCTGGGCTGCTGAACCTCTTATGACTCAACCCATGGCCTTTTGCTGGGACGACCGCGGACGTATGTGGATTGCGGAAAACAGGGACTATGAATCACGGGGATTTGGCTTCTCCAATTCCGGCCAAAGCCGCATCCTAATTCTTGAAGATACCAACCACGATGGTAGGGCTGATACGCGTAAAGTATTTATGGAAGGCATCGCTTTTCCTGCGGCAATTGCTGTGGGATTTGACGGAGTATACATAGGGGCACCCCCCAATCTCATATTTGTACCAGATCGCAATCGAGATGATCTTGCCGACCTTAAGGATATAGAAATTCTACTCACAGGATGGGGAATAAGGGACAGGCACGAAACATTGAACAGTTTACATTGGGGCCCCGACGGATGGCTGTATGGTTGCCAGGGATTTGCCACGCCTTCTAAAGTAAGAAAGCCAAAAGGTGAGGGACGATTATACAAACACAAAGATCCTTTTCCTGAAAATATACTCGACGGAGAGGGAACAGATATTAATGGTGGCGTTTGGCGCTATCATCCCACAAAAGACAAGTTTGAAGTAGTTGCCCATGGTTTTAGCAACCCCTGGGGCATAGACTATGATGCCAAAGGACAACTTTTTATCAGCGCTTGTGTAATCCCTCACATGTGGCATGTTGTGCCTGGTGGAATTTATCACCGGCAGGGTGGTCAGCATTTTAATCCCTACGTGTACGACGATATAAAAACGATCACCGATCATAGTCACCGCTCGGCTCATGGCGGTGCCCGTATCTATCAATCGGATGCCTTCCCTGCATCGGAAAAGGGAAAGATTTTTATGGCCAACATACACGAACATGGAATACTGTCGGACGTGTTGAAACCAAAAGGTTCGGGTTTTAGCGCCAGCCATTCTGATGATTTTATGATGGCTAACAATGCACAATGGGTAGGTTTTAGTATGGAAGT
>JANPPB010000475.1:0-1907 GCA_031428295.1 Segetibacter sp.
TATTATTTACATTGGAATGCATCTTCAAAATATCGCGGTGCAATGCACCTTTATTAATCAATCAAATTTTGATTCTACAAATATTAGCGGTGCACTGCACCTTAAATATTACGGAGCGATCTTCTTCAAGGAGTTTTGCATAAGTTATATCCACAATCCACAATACATGAAAATAAACTTTGTTTTGTGTATACTGCTTTGTTGCGCAAAACGCAGGATGAATTTGGTATGCACCCTTTCAAACTTCGGGGTGTTTAAAGCCTTTTATTTTCTGTCTCAGGTAAATCACCTTTGCTCTCTCAAATGGTTTAGATAATAATTTTTTATCGCCTTGTAATTATCAATGTTTGTATACAGTAACTTACCCCTAAAATTTTTGCTATGCCTGATACACAGAAATTTATTGATGCGGTTAAAGCCGGTTACACTTTTAAAGGTGAAGCCGTAAAGATTGGTGCTGCAATGTTGGATGGTGAAGTGGTGAGTGGGGCTGATATTTTTTTACCCTTAAAAACAATGAACCGCCACGGATTAATTGCCGGGGCTACCGGTACCGGTAAAACCAAAACGCTTCAAATGATTAGTGAGGCATTAAGTGATGCCAGTGTGCCCGTTTTACTAATGGATATAAAAGGCGACCTGAGTGGTATTGCCATGCCGGGTACAGTAAATGATAAAATAACAGAGCGTACAGCCAAAATAGGGATCACTTTTGCACCACAACAATTTCCCGTTGAGTTGATGACTTTGAGCCAGGCACCAGGCATTAAATTAAGGGCTACCGTAAGCGAGTTTGGTCCTGTACTGCTTACAAAAATTTTAGGGTTGAATGATACGCAGGGCGGTTTGGTTGCAATGATATTTAAGTACTGCGACGACCATAAACTTCCACTGCTGGATCTGAAGGATTTTATAAAGGTGTTGCAATACATAGGAGATGAAGGCAAGCAGGAGATCGAAAAAGCCTATGGTAAAATATCAACCACCAGTACCGGAACCATCTTAAGAAAAGTTGTTGAATTGCAGCAACAGGGTGCCGATATATTTTTTGGCGAAAAGAGTTTTGAGGTTGACGACCTTATGCGCATCAGCAGCGATGGCAGGGGAATGATAAACGTGTTACGTGTTACAGATTTACAGGATCGTCCCAAGTTATTCTCCACTTTTATGCTGCAACTATTGGCCGAGTTGTATGCCATTTGCCCTGAAGAAGGTGACCTTGACAAGCCTAAACTGGTTTTATTTATTGATGAGGCGCACCTGATTTTTCAGGAGGCTAGTTCTGCGCTGCTCCAGCAGATTGAAACGGTTATTAAATTGATCAGGTCAAAAGGCATCGGTATATTTTTCGTTACCCAAAACCCTATGGATGTACCGGCGGCTGTGTTGGGTCAGTTGGGTATGAAGGTGCAGCATGCTTTACGTGCATTTACGGCTGCTGATAGAAAAGTTATTAAGCAAACTGCCGAAAATTATCCTGAAACAACATTCTATAAAACCGAAGATCTTATAACACAACTGGGCATTGGTGAGGCGCTTGTAACTATGTTAAATGAGAAGGGCGTGCCTACTCCGTTGGCCCAGGTTATGCTCAATCCTCCACGCAGTCGTATGGATGTATTGACCGACAGTGAGATTGCCGATATTGTTTCGAAAAGTAAATTGGTTGCTAAATACAATACCCCTGTTGACAGTGAAAGCGCTTATGAAATGTTGAATGCGAAAATAGAAGAGGCTGCTGAAAAATCAGCCGATGTTGAGGAGGAAGCAAAAGCAACAAAACAATCAGCTAAAAAGGAAGAAGGTTTCTTTGATAACCCCATGGTAAAAAGTGCCGGTCGCACAGCAGCTACCATGATCACCCGGAGTTTGTTAGGTGCATTGGGATTGGGTGGAAGGAGCAGGAG
>JANPPB010000476.1:0-3691 GCA_031428295.1 Segetibacter sp.
GAGGAAAAGTTGGGTTGAATGCTGTAGACGCATATTGTATTTCGGGCCGCTTAGTTAGGGCACCTAAAAATTCCTGGTTTACTTCGTAGAACTTTTTTATGTCTCCCCCGCTCCTATCCTGCAACTGAAATTCAAACCCTCCTGATAAACTAAATCCCTGTATCGCCGGAGGCGCAAAAAATATAACCTTTGCATCGCGAATGCCACTTGTTTTACCAAACATCTTTTTAATTATTCCCTGCACATCATGACCTGCTCCTTCCCGCTCATCCCACGACTTTAAGCGCATGATCACCATGCCATAATTACTACCGCTACCACTTATGATGCTTCGGCCAGTGATACGCAAAATGTTTTTTACCTCCGGAAATTTCGATGCAATAGCAGCAATTTCTTTGGTTACTTCATCGGTTCTTTCCTGCGAAGCACCGGGTGGTAAACTAATGTCAGAAAATACCACACCCGTATCTTCATTGGGTACAAAAGCCGAAGGTGTTGTATTAATTAACCAATAAAACACACCGGCAAAAACAGCAATCCCTGCAAGCGCAATCCACTTTCTTCGTACTAAAAAGGTGAGTGATTTTTTATACTTCCTGGTGGTAGCTTCAAAGCCTGTATTAAAGGCATCGTAAAACCTTTGTACAAAAGTTTTTTTCTTTCCATGCTCATCTTTATGAGGCTTTAAAAAGATGGCACACAATGCGGGGCTAAGCGTTAACGCATTAACAGCAGAAAGTATAATGGCTATAGCTAGTGTTAAACCAAACTGTTTGTAGAACACGCCACCGGAGCCCGTTATAAAACTTACCGGTATAAAAACCGCCGCCATTACCAGTGTTATACTTATGATAGCTCCTGATATTTCGCCCATGGCATCTATGCTGGCTTTCTTTGCAGAGGTATAGCCTTTATCCAGTTTTGAATGCACAGCTTCTACCACCACAATGGCATCGTCTACCACAATACCAATTGCCAATACCAATGCAAATAATGTAAGCAGGTTAATGGTAAAACCAAACAACTGCAGAAAAAAGAAAGTACCAATAATGGCCACCGGAACGGCAATGGCAGGAATGAGCGTGGAGCGCAGGTCCTGCAGAAAAACAAACACTACAATAAACACCAGGATGAACGCTTCAATCAAGGTGCTGATCACCTTTTCAATGGACGCATCAAGAAAGTCGTTTACATTAATGATGGTAGTGTAGTGTATACCGGTTGGAAAATTTTTTGAAGCCTCATCCAATACACCCAATGTACCATCAATTACTTCCTTTGCATTGGAGCCCGCGGTTTGCGCAATGGCCACACCTATGGATGGTTTGCCATCTGTTTTAGTTGTGCTTGAATAGTTTAAAGCGCCCAGTTCAATACGGGCAATATCTTTTAAACGAAGTAACTGACCGTTTTTACCTGAGCGTACAATTATATTTTCAAACTCGGTTTCATCTTTTAGTTTGCCTTTATATTTTATTACATATTGAAAAGATTGTTCTCCCTGTTCGCCAAACTGGCCGGGGGCTGCCTCAACGTTTTGTTCGGCCAAAGCTGCACTAATGTCCGAAGGAACCAGCCCATAGCTGGCCATAACATCGGGCTTTAACCAAATACGCATTGAGTAATCCATTTGTCCAAATACTGTTGCATCACCCACACCCGAAATCCGTTTTATCTGGGGAATCAGGTTGATAACTGCATAGTTTTGAAGAAAGGTTTGGTCGTATGCTGAATCTTCGCTGTACAACGAAAATATTACCAGGTTACTGCTTTGTCTTTTTAAGGTGGTAACCCCTGCTCTTACCACCTCTTGCGGTAATAAACTGGTGGCCCGGCTAACCCTGTTTTGTACGTTTACAGCAGCCAGGTCAGGGTTGGTGCCCAGTTTAAAATTTACCGTTATGGTGGCTGACCCATCGTTACCTGCGCTTGAGGTCATGTAGGTCATGTTCTCCACACCGTTAATTTGTTCTTCAAGCGGAACTACAACGCTGCTCAATACCACATCGGCATTTGCACCCTGATACGAAGCCGCAACCACAACGGTAGGTGGCGCAATCTCCGGGTATTGCGATATAGGTAGTGAAGTAAGACCCAGTACACCAAGAATTAAAATAATTATGGAAATAACAGTTGACAGAACCGGACGTTCAATAAATCTTTTTAGCATAAAGTATCACTTGGAAATTTCCTTTGAGGAAATGAATTTTATATTCAGCAGGCAAAAAAAATCATCACAAACCAAACCGTTTTGGAGCAAATAAAAACTTGAAATTATTCGGTTCCTTTACTGTTGATCTTTGCATAAATACTGTCGCTGTTAACCATCCTGGATTTAACTGCTGCTCCATCTTTTAACGAAGCAACCCCCTCCAAAACAATTTTATCGCCGGGTTGTAACCCCTTTTGCACAACAAAAAATTGTCCGTTGTCTACATCAATGGTTTGTACTTCCACGCTTTTAACGGTACCTGTAGATTCAACAATGTAAATAAATCGTTTGCCCTGTACCTCGTAAGTAGCCTTCTGCGGAATAATTACTGCGGAGTCAACAGCCCGTGGAATTCGTACCAATCCGCTGCTTCCACTACGAATTACATTACCCGGGTTTTGAAACGTTGCCCTTACACTTACTGAACCGGTTTGCGTATTAATTATACCGCTTGCCGTTTCAATTTTGCCCTTGTATGGAAACTCGGTACCGTTGGATAAAACCAGCGAAACAGGTGGTATGGTAGCAAGCCGCTCATTTGATGTAGCTCCTTTGGTTGACCGGGCAAATTCCAGTGCTTGTTTTTCGTTGATTGAAAAATAGGCATAAATTTTACCGATGTTTGATACGGTAGTTAACGGCTCAGCAGTGTTGCTGTTAACCAGGCTCCCAATTTTATAGGGTATCAACCCTACCACACCATTTACCGGGCTTAAAACACGTGTATAACCCAGGTTGGTTCGTGCATTGGAAAGGGTAGCTCGTGCCTGACTTAAGGCAGCCTGTTTAGCTTGTAAATTAAATTGTGCCGCCTCTAATTCAAACCGGCTGATGATGTCTTTCTCCACCAAAGGTCTTACCTTATTTACCTGCATACTGGCCGAGTTAACATCTGCCTGCGCAATGTTAATGGTAGCCTGGGCAGTTCTTACCTCCTGCTCGTATTGCGGTGCCCGTATATAAAATAGCAGTTGTCCCTTACGCACGGTAGCTCCTTCATCTACATAAATCTTTTCAATGTAACCGTCAATCTTAGGCCTGATCTCAATGTTTTGCTGGCCCTGCACTGTCGCTGGGTAATCATCGTACAAGGTAGTGGACTGAGGTATGATGGTTAAGACGGGGTAATCTTTAATCTAAATAGCTGGTGCACCGGGGCCAGTTGCGGTTTTGTTATCTTTTTTACCACAGGCCAGTTGTATAATGATAAGGGGAAGAAATAGAAAAAACGAACGTAAATTTTTAAGCATGTAAATAAAATTGCAGTTACAAAGTTTTGCAAAAGTAAGATTGTACAAGGAAATGGGAGACTCAGGTTATTTCAACACTCAGTTAAGTATTTATCTCATTACAGAAAATGGAATTGTTTTATATGGTTTGAATGATCCATGATTGTATCAGTTATACAGCAACATTTGGTGAAATCCTGATTATAAAAAGTTTGTTGAATGTTACTATAGCCTGACAAACTAACGCACA
>JANPPB010000477.1:0-4456 GCA_031428295.1 Segetibacter sp.
AACTGTAGAGATGTATCAATTACGCTGGCCCTTACAACCACTGTATCATGCGTTTTGCAACCACCTCCCGTACTATTTGTTTGTACTACGTACGAGGTAGTGACCAACGGCGTGGCGATGGGGTTGGCAATATTTGCATTGTTTAAACCAACATCCGGCACCCAGGTGTACTTCCACCCGGTTTTAGGATCTGTGCCAATGTTGGCAGGGCTTGCATTGCAACTAAGTACATCAGACCCGGCATTCGATTTTACGGTTAGCGTATCTAACAGTCTTGCATATAAAGTTTTAGGGCAACCAAAACCCGAATATGGAGCCAACTTAACCGCTATTGTTGTGCCCGACCGGGGAGCAGGTATAATAGTCAATACCTGTTGCTTACCAATTACATTGGAGAGCGAACTATCGTACCAGGTATACCCTTCATACCCAAATGGGGCAGTCACATTTACAATACTGTCATCGGGGCAATACGTAGCACCCAAAAAACTTCCGCTACACTCGCGGTCAACATCAATATAGGCGTAACCAAAATGCCTTCTAAAAGTACAATCTGCTGTTTTAAACATCATACGAATGGTTTTGCCGGCGTTGCCTGATAAATCCACAGTAACAGCCGACCAGTCTTTGTATAATACTGCGGTAGTGTCGGTACTGTTCGACACCTTAAAACCCGGTAGCGAAGTGCCAACAGCTATGAATGTAAAAGATGCACAGTTGATTAGTGCATTGTCGGTAACATTGGTGATCTCAATTTCCATTCGGGGTTGCTCGTTAAGGCGGTGGTTGGGGGCCTGGAAAACAACGGCATAATGGTATATGAGCGAGTAAGAATTGGCATTAGCCGGTATGGTAAATTCATAAGAAATTCCTTCTGCCTGTCCGCCACCCTGAGAATTGCCCAGCCTGATAGAGTGGCCACTGCCGTTTGGACAGAGCACAGGAAAATTTCCGAAGCCATCAAGCTCCTTGGTATTGCCTGAATACATAGTGTGCCGGTTGTATACAGGACCTGATGAGGCATTTAAATTTATCTGGTTTTGGTCGCCTACTGCAGAAGTAATGCCGGTGTAGCAGGTCCATCCGCTAAAATTACCGGCTTCAAAATCAATGTTTGGAGGGCAGATTTGCCCCGGGGTTTTTGAAATAGATGAAGCAAGAATTAAGCAAACCAAAAAAATATAAAACGCAGACGAGGTTGGAGTATAACCTGGAATCGTTTTTATGGTTAGTGGCACCTTAAGACTTTATGTTCTTAAAGTTAGCTGTTATAACCATGCAAAACTGACAAACCTTTAAATGTCTACCGGTAATTTTTGCAAGCTCAACTGCAAACCTGTTGGGCAGAAACTACTGCTTCTTAATGCGATAATTTTTCTTTACCTGCATGCTGTTGAAATAACGGTTTAGGTCTTCCTCTGTCATGTTGTTGGTAACCTCAATGGGTACATCAATCAGTTGCATCTGGCTTTGCTTAAACTCTTCTCTAAGCTTATTTATTTTTTGAACAAGGTCGGGGTCTTTTTCGCCTACCAAAGAGTTGTCTTGTATAACATATTCAAGGCGCTTGATTGAAGAACGAATGAGCGTTGCCTGGTTTTGTTCTGCGGTTTTTACCGGTGCGGAGGCTTCTTTTAAAGGTGTTAGAATCAAGCCCACGCTGGGTAAAATAAGCCCGGTTCGTTTGGTGTCTTCGTTATTTGAAGTGGCCAATATTGTCCCACTTAACGCTGAGGAGGCAGCAGTAAGATCGAAGGCCGTACGGGACTTTTTGGTTTTTTTTATGTTCTTATCCAATTGAAGAAAAGTATACTTCAACTTTAAAACATACGAGTTCATTTCGTGTACCAGCACTTTATATTGCTCCACAGCTAAAGGGTAGTTTAAAGCATTGCGAACAATCAGTCTCACCCTTGCAGTATCCTGCATTTTAAACCTGGTAGAACCGATAAAAGTAAGCTGTACAATTTTGACTTTGCCCGAATCTGTATCCTTAACAAAGTCGTAATCGGGCTGCCACCTAAACTCTTCGTTACAGTGCAATACTGGTTTAAAATTGCCAATAGCAACATTCGAACTGGTGATGATGTTTTCGATAGGGAAGCTTCCGCTTTCGCACAATACCCTAAAGCTTAGTACCTCGCCTTCATCAATATAAACATTACCACTAACGGTAGGTTTTAAGTCTGATGTAATGATTTCGGTATTAAAAAATACAACCGTAAAACTGGTGTCAATCCTGTCTTTGGGATCACTTAAATTTTGTACACCAATACTTACCTTGTAGTTATAATCGTACTTTAATTTGCCCGAGAGAAAGTATGATTTATCAGCCTTGAAGTAAAACAAGCCATTGTCCTTATTAATGCGGATGCCCACCGGCGCATTACGCAAATACCAAAAATAATTTTTAGCCGGCTTGTTAATAAGAAAGGCGTAGTTAACGGTAGAATCTACATGTACAGAGAAGAAAGGATTCAGGTTGATAATGCGGAGGGGCGTATCAATTATAACAGGTTCAAGTGTTGGCGTGTCGGTTACAGGCAACGTTTTTAGCGTGTCCTGCGCATTGCTCATATAAGCCATGAATCCCAACAAAATCAACATTGTAATTCTTCTCATGTATCAACTCAAAAATTGAAGTGCAATAATATACTTTATCTAATAACGAGACCCAGCAGAGTTGCACTTTTGAAATGCTACAACTCGATATTCAGGTTATACAAAAATCTTTCCACGCTCATTTTTTAGATTAACAAGGTTTTTACGGTTTTAACTGGAGAAAGTTGTTGCTTATTCGCTCAACAACTGGTTGATTGTTTCATTAAATTCCTTCTTGTATTGCTCGTAATGAATGCCAGTACCGGGGCCATAAAACCCATTGTCGAGTTTACGTACCACCCCTTTTTTGTCTATAATTATTAGGGATGGAAACACTTTGATAGGTGTTACCTGGGGCAACGTTTTTTCTGTTCTCTGCTCGTCAGAAACGGTTACGCCGGTAAACAGTAATGGGTATTGCACATTCAAACGGTTCCTGAATTTTAGCAGGCCCTGCTTTGCCCTCGCAAAGTTGCTGCTATACTCGTATGCAAGACCCAAAACCTCTACGCCCCGGTTTTTGTTTGCTTTGTAATAATCGCTTAAAAAAGCAGTTTCATCCATACAGTTGGGGCACCACGAACCCATGAGTTGTATCACCACCACCTTGTTTTTAAAACGTTCGTCGTTTATAGAAATTAGGTTGCTATCAAGATCAGGAAAGCGAAAGTTAAGGCTGGTCTCGCCAGGTTTTAAATACATGGCCGAAGCATTTGGTGGCACCACAGCAGACGATTTTCTTTCTGCCGTCCACTGGTCAACAAAGGTTTTGCCCGAGTAGAATTTCCCGTTGATAATTTTATTTTTACCGGTAATATCAGCCGTAAACAAAAAGGCATGGCTGCCATCAAAAGTGGAGAGTTTTAATTGCTTGCCGGTAACTATGCCAGACAGGTAGCGGTAATCGCCGGTGGTGGTTAAAAAGCTTCCGTTTAAAGTATTGCCTTGTTGTTGAAACTCGGCAACAGCATTGATTGCCTTTCCTGAATCGCTTGCAAAATCTGCCTCCCATCTCCCGGTTATCGAAATTGTAGCAGCGCCATTGCTTAGTGGAAAGCGGGTAGCAGTTGGCCGTGCAGTAAAAGGCATTTGTTGTGTGCCTTTCGAGGTTTCTTTAAACCATACGCCGGTCCAAATATTTTTGTTCATTGCTGCTTTGAAATACGATTCAAACAAAGGCATTTTAATGATTATAGAATCGGCAGTCATGCGTACACTATCCACTTTTATTCTTTCTTTTCCGTTAATGATGTAGACGACCGGCTGCTTTATTCTCTTGTGCAATTCAAAACTAAAAACAATCTCGTTGCCATCATCTCTAACCAAAGTGCCTTTGTATAATTGGGTAGTTAAAGCTTTAACCTGCGCAATGCTGCAAAGTGCAGGCAAAGCAAGGAATATTATAAGAATGAGTTTTTTCATGTTATTATTTCAGAAAAATAAAAATAGCATTAAGCATTCAAATGCCCTTTTATGAAGACGATTTTTAACGCGACCTACCGGGTACACTCGGTGTTTGGATGGAATCTTCCTTCCATAATCAACCAAAATTCTTTGTACAAAAAAGTTAAAAATCCGGTAAAATAAAAATGCCGGCTCATAACAAGCCGGCATCTATCTTAAACAATGTACATTTTTAACTCTTTACAATTATCTTTTTTACCCACTGTCCTTCGGCGCTTTTTATTTGAAGAACATACGTGCCTGATACCAAAGTTGGCAACATTATTTTTATAAAGCCACGTGCAGTCGAAATGATCCTGAAGTTTATCTTTTTACCATCAATGGTCATCAAAGAAAGCTTGTGTGGAATATCAGTTGTTTCCACTGTAATGATCTGACCTTTGACTACAGG
>JANPPB010000478.1:0-2290 GCA_031428295.1 Segetibacter sp.
TACCCTTGTAAATCAATGCGCAATTTTATAACCCGATTATTAAAAGGCCCGGTAAGCAAATTGGCAAATCGTTATTCTGCCAATCCTGATCCACAACGCATTCACAAAGCTTTATCTGAGTTGCGTATCGCAATTAAAACCAAAACCGGCAAAAAAGGACTGATCATCCCATTTACACCCACTCAGAAGTTTATTATTTTTTCTGATCAACATAAAGGTGCAAAAGATGGTTCCGATGATTTTGCCCATTCTGAAGAAAATTACCTCGCTGCCTTAAAGCATTACAATCTACATGACTATCACTATGTAGCCCTGGGCGATTGCGAGGAATTATGGGAGAATAGCCTTGAAAGTATAAAGAAAAATAACAAGACCACATTTGAAGCAGAAGCCACTTTTTTAAAAAGAAATGCTTTTACCAAAATATTCGGCAATCACGATTTGTATTGGGACAATGATCCTTTTGCCGGTTTGCAATTGGAAACTATTTTTGGAGAAAAGGTCCCTATTTATGAAGGGGTTATTCTTGAAACTACCATCAACAACAGGCAGTTCGAAGTATTTATGACACACGGTCACCAGGGCGATAAGGTTAGTGATGGTAATGCTTTTAGTAAATGGTTTATTGCAAATATCTGGGCACCGTTACAAAATTATCTTCAGCTCAACCTAAATACACCTGCTTACGATAACCAGTTAAAAACAGAGCACAATCGCCTTATGTATGAGTGGAGTGCCCGTGAATCTGATTTAATCCTGATAACCGGTCATACCCACCAGCCTGTTTTCGAATCGCTAACCTATCTTGAAAGGTTGTATAAAAGTTTAAGCACCGCAAAACTTGAAACAAATAATTCGGCAGTAGAAAAATTTGAGAAGGAAATACAAGTACGACAAACCTTGGGAGAGCTTATGCCTGATTTTACAGCCTATCAGCCGTGTTATTTTAATTCAGGATGTTGCTGTTTTATTGACGGCGATATAACCGGTATTGAAATAGAAGGAGAGATGATTAAGCTGGTTAAATGGAAAAAGGTAGACGGAGTTTCAACACGAATACTGCTGGAAGAGATGTTGCTTGAAAAATGCCTGATGCAACCGATACCGGCCTGATTGCCAAGACCCTCATTGCCTTAAATGTGCAAGCAAAAGCCTTACTCACAAAGTAATCAAATGGCCTTCATTCTTATTCTTTTTAAGATATGGTGGAGAAGAAAAGGTGAACTCGCCCTCTTGTACTGAAGTGCTTCAAGCAGTGTTTTCATTCTGGGAGGTTGAACTACTATTGGATGTAATTGGGGTGATAAATTGATATAAGCTCAAAACATTTGGCCGGTCTTATGCCAGTAGTCTTAACTTTAAAATTGTTATTTACCAGCATTGAAAGCGTACGATTATATTATTTGCGGATCTGGTGCAGCCGGGTTGAGCTTGTTAATGCACCTGATGCAAAACAAGGCTTTTGATGATAAATCTATACTGGTAATTGATAAAGAAAAGAAGAATTCCAACGATCGCACCTGGTGTTTTTGGGAGCAGCATCCGGGTCTGTTTGAGCCTATTGTTCATCATAGCTGGCAACAGGTTCACTTTTATTCAACCTGGTATTCAGGGTTACTAAATCTGCACCCATATACTTATAAAATGATAAGGGGCATAGACTTTTACAACTATGTGCTGAATGCAGCATCCTCAAGGGCCAACATTACATTTATAACCGGTAATGTTCAAGCTGTGGCAAATGATGTAAGCACGGCCCGGGTAATCGTTAATGGCGAAAGTTACCGGGCAACCTATGTGTTTAACAGTATTATTTTTAATAAGCCATCGGTACCAAACCGAAAATATTATTTGCTGCAACATTTTAAAGGATGGATGATCGAAACTGCTGCCCCGGTTTTTGAAGATGGCAAGGCAACTTTAATGGACTTTAGAGTAAGCCAGCGCCATGGCACCACCTTCGTATATGTACTGCCGCTATCATCAAACAAAGCCCTTATTGAATACACCTTATTTACAAAGGATGCGTTGCCTATGCAGGAGTATAATACGGCTTTGAATGCCTATATAGCGCAATACTTATCTATCACTGATTACAAAGTGATCGAAGAAGAATATGGCATCATTCCGATGACTAATATCGATTTTGCTAAACATGAAGGCAGAATTATAAACATAGGCACTGCCGGGGGACAGACCAAAGCAAGCAGTGGGTATACTTTTAATTTTATTCAAAAGCATGTCCGCAGCATTACTGAGCACTTATTAAAAGATGAATTACCTGTGTGGA
>JANPPB010000479.1:0-4788 GCA_031428295.1 Segetibacter sp.
TAAAGAAGCCATTTGCATCGGTGGTAACACTCCTTTTTTTGGTAACATTAGTAACCTTGGCTTCAATGGGATAGAGCGTAACACTATCTTTTACAAATCCATAAATCAACCGGGTTTGTGCGTTGCCCGATACGTTCAAAAAGACTGATACCAATAAAAGGATAATTATTTTTCTCATTGTCATGTGGGATAAAAATACATCACACTGTAAAAATGAAGGGTTAAAAGAGTGCTGAAGGTGGTGGTTACTAAATAATAATTTAATCTTTCCAAGCCGAGTTTTTGAACTTATTTCAGCATCTCCTTGATTCGGGTTTTGTTTTTTGTCATCCCGGCGAAGGAGGAATATCATTTCATTCATGCAGATAGTAGAGCCGTCATGCTGAACTTGTTTCAGCATCTCCTGGAATATTTTTCCTTTCCCATCCCACCAAACAAAAAACCCATCAGCTACAGTTATGCATTGCAGCTAATGGGTTGTAATCTAATGAATGTAATCTTACTTGCCTACCTGCATTACAGCTACTGAGCTATTGTTTATGCCATAAATTTTTGCAACAGCTTTTATAACCTCCCCGGCTTTTACAGCTACAGGTGCTTTGTATAATTGATCTGCAGTAAAAGCAGGCAATCTACCGTTGGTTGAATAATAAATTTTAGCACCGGGAGTAGCCGAGCTGATAGTAGCTCTTCCCCCGGCATAACTAATTTTTGGAGTGGCTACCTGGTATTGATACCTGGCGGTACGTGCATCTTTTATAACTCCATTCCAATTTAAACCAAAAGCAAAATCGTACTTGTTACCTGCGGCATCTTTGTAAGGTTCCATATCGTGCGGTACATCTTCGTATTGCTCTTCAACTGTCTGCATATTAGCCGGCATTTGCAACGGCAATAATCCGCCTGGCTCAGCAGCACCTGAAACAATATCCATAACAGCCTGGTCCTGTACCTTAAAGTTTACAACAATCGCATCCACCTCTTTTTCAAATTCTGCCATAATCATTGGGCTCGATAAAGCAGCACAAACTATCACCGGTTTTCCTTTCATAGCAGCCTTTGCATCCCTTATCATAGTAAGATCGGTTTTGTTAGATGCTGTAATGGTTTTGCCTTTATAAGTTCTGTCCGTAATAGTTGGATCAATCACCGGATCGCCTGCGCCCAGGCTATGTTCTCTTGCATGTTCGGCAGTATAAGTATCGTATTGAAGGCTGATGGGTACATAGCCACTTCCACCCTTGCTCCTATCATCTAAATTATACCCAACCATACCAGACGGGCTTGTTACAAACACCATAGCAACATCTGCTTTTGAAGGATCATCGGTTACATTATAATATTTTTTAACCATGTCCATATTAACCGGATAGTCCAGCTTTTCTACAGTGGCATTTCCAAAAAAATCTCTCACCGAAGGTGTTACACGCTTTGGTATATAAACCGTTTTGGTTTTAGCAAGAGGCAATAATTTGTTGTTGTTTTTAAGAAGCACAATACTTTTTAATTGTGCCTGGTAACCCTGCGTTACAAAGGCAGCATTGCCCACTAAAGTTTTAGATACTTCAGGGTCGAGGTAGGGATTTTCGAAGATGCCTACCCTAAAAATATTGCGCAATAAACGGGTAGCTGATTGCTCAAAACGGATACGCATAAACGCTTCGCCGTGTTCTTTTACGCCCATTTGATAAGCCTCAATTACCGGCCCTGCAGCATTGTTACCTCCAAACTGATCAACACCTGCCATAATCACTTTGTAATGTCTTTCGGCAACGGTTTTGTCTTCAACTCCCCACGATTTTCCGGCAAATACATCCGGTGTTTTTCCTTCCTGTGCAGTAACACGCCAATCAGTACAAACAACACCATCATATCCATATTTCTTGCGCAACAAATCATTTATCAGGTAGGCGCTGTAAGCATTTCCTACATTTTCTTTGTTTTTAATATCCTGGTTTAACGATATGGTGTAATACGGCATAACCGCCGAAGCCATTCCGGTTGCACCCTTCAATTTAAATGCACCCTGTGTAAATGAGGTCAGGTGTTCATCAAAATTATTACCGGGGTATACCGCAAACTTGCCATAGGCAAAGTGTGCATCACGGCCACCTTCTTCTGGTCCGCCACCAGGCCAGTGTTTAACCATGGCGTTTACACTGGTAATGCCCCAGCCTTTTGCTATGGCAGCATTACCTGTTGAAGTTTGAAACCCATCAACATAAGCCCTTGCCATATCTGCCGATAGTATTGGGTCTTCACCAAAGGTGCCATTAATGCGGTTCCAGCGTGGTTCAGAACCCAGGTCAATTTGTGGTGATAAAGCAGTGGTTATACCCAGTGCCCTGTATTCTTTTGCAGCAACCTGCCCAAACTGTTCCACTATTTTAGGATCGAATGTGGCAGCCAATCCCAGGGCCTCGGGCCACATAGATATTTTGCCACCCGCTCCCAAATTGTACTCAGCAGTAGCACTACTTGCATGCCTTGGATCGGAGCTGTTATTTGCAGGAACACCTAAGCCAATACTTTCTACAAGGGCCTGCATATTGTTGTTCCATCGGGCGGCAATTTCCGGAGACTGTACGGTAGTCACCAGCACATGCCTGAGGTTATCGTCGGTTAAAAACTTTTTTTGCTGATCGCTTAAATCGTAAGGTGCAGCGCCACTTTCAGCAAAGGGTTTGCCCATATTATAGGTACCACCAAATGGTGCGCGGGCCACTGCCGGTATAGCCTGGTGACCGCTATATAACATCAGGCCGGCTATTTGCTCCACCGTCATTTTCGATGCAAGATCTTTAGCCCTTACATCTACAGGCAGGCGCCAGTCTTCATACTTATCCAGTTGCTTATTCTTGTTCAAATCTTTGAAAGCAAGGCCATCAACCGTTAATATGCTAACACCCGAGGTGGTAGAATAACCCAAAGTTTGCCCTTGCGGGTTCCGGACAGTTTTAATTGTTCCTGAACCGCTTTCTGTCCATTTTTTATTTTGAGCCTGCGCAATGGTTTGGCTGCAGGTGCAGGCTACAACTGCCACAGCAAAACAACCTTTTAAAAATTTTGAGGATTTCATGTGAAACAATTTGTGAGTGGTTAAAGGGTTAATTAAATGGAACTAAGATAATACCAGCCGAAGTTATTAATGGCAGCATCCTTGCTGCCTGTCCCGTCAAACTTGCGGGAACGCAATCACTTCATCGGCATATCAATGGGCATCGTTTACTAAAAGCTTTTTTAAATGTGTCACCTAAAAAAAAGTTAGCTTCTTGTGTCCGGGAAGCTAACTGGTAAAATATTTTTTATTGCATGGTATCAGAAGTTTGCGTGCCGGTATTGTTGTTTTTACGCTTAAACAAGGTAGCATCAATTTTACCAAAACGGTAAGCAAGTGTTAACCTAACCATCTGCGGATCGCGAAGCCTGGAATAGTTTTGAATGAAGTATTGACTTTCAGAATACTGGTCGGTTTTACGGGTTCTGAAAATATCGCTGAAGCTAAGTGTTGCAGAGGCAACATTGTCTTTAAGGAACGTCTTCTTTATAGCTATATCCACTCCGTAAAAAGGCCTGATGTAACCCTGAGAAGCACTTTGTGCCTGGCCAAAACCGCCACCCATTGGGCCACCACCACCGCCACCACCACGGGCACCGGGAGGGCCTCCAAATCCACCGCCACTACCTGAAATAAGGTTGGTTTTAGCCTGGTAAGTTGCTGATAATTGTGTAGTAAAGTTGCCGGGTAATTTAAAGTTACTGTTGAACTTTCCGAACCAACTCCACAGGCTGTTATCGCTGGTAGTTTTTGTAGTACCTGTTGCTGCAATAGTTGAGTTGTAGATGTTTACATTGGTTGTAAAATCCCACCATTTAGTTGGGTACAACTGGGCTGTTAATTCTGAACCATACGATTGGCTTGAACTTGCATTGATGTAGGTATTGATGATAGCCTCAGTACCGGTAAAGGGGTTGATCTCTTTATCTAAAAAGCGGGTGATAAGATCAGTGGTCTTTTTGTAGTACAACGAAGCAAGGAAGCTGTTGTTTCTTGCAAACGTTTTAGAGTACGACATCTCCAGAGAGTTGGTAAACTCCGGTACAAGACCAGGATTACCCTTTGTAATATTAAGCTGGTCGGTGTAGTCAACAAATGGTATTAATTGAAAAAAGTTAGGCCGGTTAATCCTGCGGGTATAACTCAACTGCAACTCCTGTTTGTTATCCAATTTCTGACTTAAGAAAATGGATGGGAACAAACTAACCGGGTAGCTATTGCTGAATTTATCGTTTGATTTGGCAAGCTCACCGGTGTAGTTAGAGCTTTCTGCTCTCAGGCCAACCTTATAACCAAAGCTGTTAATCCTCTGCGTAAAGCTTACATAAGCTGCGTATACATGATCGGTGCTTTTGTAATTGCTGGTAGTTGAAGGAATAACAATGAACTGATTGGAAGCTGGACTGTACACAAAATTTTCGTTATTGTTTTCGCGTCCGCGAATGGCAGCCCTTACGCCGGCCTCTAACTTACTTGTTGACGAAAGTGGATTTACAAAATCGGACTGCAACACAACGTTATAGTCGTTACCACTGCCCATTATTTTTTGTAATTGCGTACCCTTTATCTGTGTGCCTTCCTCATCTACTAACTGGTTGGTAGTATATAGGGAGTTATTCAGATTTTTGCCTCCGAAGTAACTAAAGTCTGCTGTAAGTTCCTTGCCGTCTTTTGGAAAATTGTATTTCAATCCACCAGATAAACCCTGCCCGTTAAACTCGCGGTTGCCT
>JANPPB010000480.1:0-2998 GCA_031428295.1 Segetibacter sp.
ACAAAAAAGGACCACCAAACCGGCAGTCCTTGCAGTATTTCTAAACAACAATTCCTAAAGCGGATATTTGCCATCAGCAATTAGCCTGGCAGCAATTCTTCTGCGTGCTTCTTTAACGTTAAATGGTTGTGTTTTTGTAAAGCGTTTCAGGCCTAATAACATCATTCTTTGTTCATCGCCTTCGGCGAAACTATTAATGGCATCTTTACCAGCCTTGTTTATTCTATCAGCAGCATCGGTTAAGTATGTGCGAACAATATCCAGCTCAAAACCTACCTGCTCTGTACCTTTTTTTTCCACCAGTTTAATTACCCTAAGCAAAGCACTTTCAGCATTAAAGGTGTCTATTGCCATATCGGCGATGTTCATTAAAATCTCTTGCTCACTCTCAAGTTTCGTCATTAATTTTTGAACGGCTCCACCTGCTACAATCAGTATTGCCTTTTTAAAACCGGCAACTGCTTTCAATTCATTAGCAAAAGCTCCTTCATCTCCGGCACCAAAATCAGGAATGCTCATCAATTCTTTTTGGACATTCATGGCTGGCCCCATTAAATCAAGCCTGCCTTTCATAGCACGTTTTAAAACCATTTCCACCGTTAGCAAACGGTTGATCTCGTTGGTGCCTTCATAAATACGATTAATACGGCTATCGCGGTATGCCTTCGAAATAATGTACTCATCACTATAACCATTGCCACCATGTATCTGAACGCCTTCGTCTACCACATAATCTAACACCTCGCTGCCATACACTTTTAACATAGCGCATTCAATGGCAAATTCTTCAGCAGCACCCAGCAAGGCCTCATTAAAAGGCTTGCCACTTTGCACCAGTTCTATTTCCTTATCGTCAATCCATTTTGCGGTGCGATAAGTTGCCGATTCGCATACCCAAACTCTTATGGCCATCTCAGCCAGTTTGTATTGAATGGCTCCAAAAGTGCTGATGGATTTTTTAAACTGTTCGCGGTTGATGGCATACTCAATCGAAGTGGTTAATGCTCTTTTGGATCCTCCCAGTGCTGCGGCACATAATTTTAAACGGCCAATGTTTAAAATATTGAAAGCTATTATGTGACCCTTGCCAATTTCGCCCAACAGGTTTTCAACAGGTACTTTGCAATCCTGGAAATACAACTGAACCGTTGAAGAACCCTTGATACCCATCTTATGCTCTTCAGGTCCCCGGGTAAATCCTTCAAACCCACGCTCAATTATAAACGCTGTAAACTTCTCTCCGTCTATTTTTGCAAATACCGTGTATACATCGGCAAAGCCGCCATTTGTTATCCAGCATTTTTGACCGTTGAGTAGGTAATGTTTTCCATCGTCGCTTAAACGGGCTGTAGTTTTTGCACCCAAAGCATCGCTTCCGCTGTTAGGTTCAGTTAACCCATAGGCGCCTTTCCACTCGCCTGTTGCAAGTTTGGTTACATATTTTTGTTTCTGCTCTTCGGTACCAAAATATAAAATGGGTAAAGTGCCAATACCAGTATGTGCAGACACCGCTACCGAAAACGAAAAGCCGCCACCCAAACCCTCGTTTACAAGGGTAGAAGTGATGAAGTCTTTGCCAAGTCCGCCAAGATCTTCGGGCATGGATACACCCAGCAAACCCTGCTCACCTGCTTTGGTCATTAACAATGGCATTAGCCCCGCTTCCATTGCATCAATCCTGTTTACAACCGGCAGTACTTCAGTGTCTAAAAAAGAACTGCACATGTCTTTAACCATCTGCTGTTCTTCGTTGTAGTCTTCAGGAATAAAGGTGTCGAAAGGGGAGCTTTCTTTAACCAGCCATTGCGCACCTTTAATACTTTGGGTAGATTGTGATGTTGTGCTCATAAATTAAAAATTTACCGGGTAAACTATTTTATAAATGAAATTTCTAGCTGAATTTTTCGGTTCTATTTTAAGTTTTCATACACCTTTACCAATACCGATTTACAAAGCTCAATGTCGGCCTCCTCAACACCGGCTAAAGCCTCGTTTAGTGTTTGGTTGGCCATATCCATAGTGGTAACCTGTAATGCTGACGCAGCCTCAGTTAAGTAAATCAGGTTAATACGCCGGTCTTGTTTCGAAGCTACCCGCTTTACCATTTTTAGCTTTTCAAGATTGTCAACCAGGCGTGTAATGCTGGGTTTATCCCTGAAAGTTCTTAAACACAATTCCTGCTGGCTCAAGCCATTTTCTTTCCATAAATGATATAAAACGCTCCACTGTTCTATAGTGATATCGATATTGGCCTGCTTAAAATTTTTCTGCAATCTCCTGGCTACTGCGGTAGATGCCATACCTGTGATAAAGCTGTATAATTCGCCTCTCTTAAATTGGTTGTTTGGCATATAGTTAGTTAAGCAACTATTCAAATGTAACGAGATTTTTCAATTTTTAAAAGAAATATTTCAGTTGCATCCAAAGCTCAAAAATAAAAAAGCGGTCAACCATTTGGCTGCCGCTTTGCTAACCTGTAACCGCTCTATTGTATAATAATCCGCTTATTTTCCCTGGTTCCGTTATAGCTAAACTGAACATTGTAAATACCCGCAGGCAAGTCGCAAACATGCAAGTGAGCATTGTTAAGACCGGGAAAAGCACTCATTTTGAATTGTAGCACCAATTTGCCCGACAAATCAAAAACTTTAGTCTGCACATTCCCTTCTTTTTCAGCATTATATTGAACCATCAACTCTGCGGGCCGCTTTATAGGATTGGGTCCTATTTGAGTAATTAGTTTTGAAGTGGCCTCCGGATTTTTGAACATAAGCGTCTTCGATATTTTTTCCTTACCATCTTTGTCAATTATTGCAAGTGTGTAGTATATGTATTTGTAGTAGTTGTTCAGCGAATGATCAGTATAAGTATAGACGCGTTCACCGCTTGAATTACCTGTAGCAGCAACGGTACCTGCATCAGCGTATTTTGTACCATTATAGCTTCTCCTTATAGTAAAGTGATCCACATTTTCTTCGCTTACAGTAACCCAGCTAAA
>JANPPB010000481.1:0-2268 GCA_031428295.1 Segetibacter sp.
TAAAAAATTTGGAACAGTAGGGGCAGCGGCCTGCGATGTAAATGGCAATATTGCTGCGGGTACCAGCACAGGGGGAATGACTAACAAAAAATATGGTCGCATAGGCGATAGTCCGCTAATAGGCGCGGGTACTTATGCAAACAATAAAACCTGCGCTATCAGTTGTACGGGTCATGGCGAAATTTTTATTCGTGCCGTTGCGGCGTACGATGTAAGTGCCCTGATGGAATACAAGGGCGAGCCTTTGAATAAAGCCTGCGACATGGTAGTTCATCACCGTTTGCACGCTATGGGCGGCGAAGGAGGATTGATTGCGGTAGACGGACAGGGCAATGCCTCGATGGTGTTTAACAGCGCCGGTATGTACCGTGGTGTAAAAAGCAGCGATGGAACAAACGAAGTTGCCATTTACAAATAAGCATTTTAATGCAGTTCATTTGTCTAATACTATTATCAATAACGATAGGTATTTCTATATTGGCCTGACCATGAAAAAATTACTGATTATACTTACAATGCTTGCGATTGTGCCAATAGCTTTTAGCCAGGCAAGAAAAACTTATATAGTTAAGGCAGGAGAAAAAATTATAGAAGCATTGCCGGTTGAAGCCCGGTTTCTGTACCCTCAATTTACAATAGGTACTGTTAACTTTAAAAATAATAATGTTGGTACCAACCTGCTTAATTACAATCGCCTGCTCGATGAAATTCAGTTTATAGATAACAAAGGTGATACACTTTCTTTGAGCGAGGAGCCGACCGTTGCATCCATTTATATTGCAAAAGATACCTTTTATTTTTACCAGGGCTATGTTAGAATGATTGCCACAATTAAGAATGTAAAATTTGGAGAAAAAAATGTGATGGTATTATCGAACCGTCAAAAAATTGGAGGTTTGGGAGAATTGTCATCGGCTTCAATTGATACACATGTAACACTTAGTACCTCGCAGGGCATGCGTGACCTGGTGCAAAAAGAGCAACTGACTTTTGCACCCTACAATACCTTTTACATAGGCGATAAGTTTAATCGTTTTAAAGTTTTGAACAAGAAGAATTTGATGAACATGTACGATAAGCAGGAGCATGAAATACTGGCTTTTTTAAACGAGCAATCCATAAATTTATTGAAAGCAGAAGATGTTCGAAAGCTGATTGACTTTTTGAAAACGCTGTAAAACTACCAGGGCCAACATGCCCCAATTTATGCCGAAGGATTGAGTGAGAGTTTGAGCTGACTGACAATATGAGTAGGTACATTTTATATTTTAGTGTACACCACTTTATATCCTGCAGTGTGTAAAAAGTTTTCAATAACTGCATTGGCTTTCTTATTTGCCTTATCTAAAATGCCTCGCTCTATAGCTCTTGAAATCATTTTCTCACGGGCCTTTACCTTAACGGCAATTACTTCATTGTCGCTCCATTGTCCTCTTTCTTCAAACGTTTCAAAATCCGATGGGTTAATAATGGCCTCTAATATTTCTGCCTCCGGTAAATTTATCCAGGCTGTGTCATTACTAACTTTAATACTCTGGTAGTTTAATTTTTGAAGATTGGTACCTGCCAATACTTTACCCCTGCCAATTAAAACCAATTGCTTTTGAGGTGATGGTAGCATTGCCATCGGGCTAACTCTTCTAAATAAGTCAAAAATTGCAGCAGCTTTATTGTACACCAACGAATCAACAACCACCTCATCGTAGGAAGTAACCGTAACCAGTTGTGCTATGGTTTTAATATTTTTAATGAGGATGGGTGTCTGATCAATCACCACTTTTTCGGCAGTGAATAAAGAACGCATAGATGGTATCTTACTTAACTTATTCATCAACCAAATAAATACGATAATAACCATTACCCATTGCAATAAATTCCACCAGTTTACCTTCCTCATTGTAATGTGTTTTGGGTTGAGGAATTAGCAAAAGAGATAGAAATATTTTCGTATCCAAGCTGCTTTAAAAAATTGCTTACAAATAAAGATGTATTGGCTTTGGCTTGTTCCAGAATGCCCAATTGTTCGAGGCTGGTTTTAATTTGTGTTTCGGCTTGTGCTGCCAATGCATCACGTTCGCCTGATTTAAAAGGATCACGAAATGCGCTTACTTCCTGGTACTCTACTTTTAATTTTTCGGGTGGAATATTCAGGCTGATGATTTTTGGATAAGGCAGCCTGATAGTTATTTTTTTATCGCTGATGGAAAAATCGTTCTCAGACAATTTGCCCAGGTCTATGCCTGCTTTTATAGTGGCCTCGCAGCTCAT
>JANPPB010000482.1:0-2349 GCA_031428295.1 Segetibacter sp.
CGGAGTACATCGGCTGTAGGTGTTTTATCAGAAGCCAGGTGAGCAGGCCTGATAAAGGGTACCTGAATGCGGTAATCAAATGCTGCCTCAGCTATTAACGGGCAATCGGTACTCAATATAGTTTTGTCAAGTAACCTGGAACCCGCTGCGCTTTCAAATGTGTACTCCAGTAGTTTTTTGCCATTAAGAAATTTTGTGTTTTTGCCGGGGAGTCCTTTTGACCCGGACCGGGCTGGAATTAAACATAGGTTTTTCATCCTGGAATTTTAGGATTTTAGAATATCGAAGAGGAACAGTTGCCAGCACTTCTGCCATTCTTTTGCCGGCCTCTCCATTACCGTATACAAAAGACTGTTCTGGTTTATTGTTACCAAGCCAATAATAAACGGCGTTCATAATGGCTGTTTTATCAGATGCAACATCAATAATATTACAACCCCGCTCTCTGCCCAACTGACGGCTGCCAATATTAACTACGGGCACACCCATAAACGAGCACTCACGTATACCCATGCTTGAGTTACCAATAAGGCATTTGCTATTATATACCAATCTTAAAAAATCATCCGGTACCATGTTATCAAAAAAATGCACATGGCTCATGGCGTAGTTCTCTCTAAAATAACGAATGCTTGCAGCTACTGCATCGGTACCGGCATCTGCATTAGGCGAAAACCAAAAGGCTGGTATTTTTAAATCTTTAACCGCTTGCAAAGTTTCTTCAATTTGTATTCGGGCATCCAGGTACTCGGTGGTAACCGGGTGCTGCATTACCACTACATAACCTTTAGCGTAATCAGGGCGGTCACCTAATCCACCATATTTTTTATACGGGTCGAAGTTGAGCTTTGGTTTCTTTAATACTTCGGCAGCAAGATCAATGGACGGGCAACCTGTATTAAAAACATACTCAGGATCTTCGCCCAAACGCTCTACTATTTTTTTGGCATTGTAGTTACATACCAGGTGTATATCAGCAAACTTGGTGTTGGCATGCCGTACTTTCTCGTCAATGCTTCCTGTAATTTCTCCACCCTGTACATGTACCAGTGGAATGTTTTGGTAAGCCGCCGCAATAGAAACTGAAATGGTTTCGAAACGATCGGCAATTACCAGCACCATATCGGGCTTTAGGTGATAAAAAACATTAGATAATTCAACCAAACCTATACCTACCGTCTTGGCCATGGAGGTTATATTTTCGCCGTCTAAAACGGTATACACTCTTTCGTTTACTGTAAAACCATCATCGTGCAAAACATCGTCGATATTGCCATATTTGGTAAGAAGGGCGGGGCCTGCTAAAACTATCTGAAGCTCGAGAAGCGGATGTTGCTGTATGGCTCTTAAAGCACTTTTTATTCTACTGTAACTAGGCCTGGCCGTAATTACTGCACATAATTTACGTTTGGTAATCATAAAAATTGGATGTCGTTATCATTTAAAAATTCCCAACGGTACATAGGCCTTTTAAGCGTTGCACCCACACAGTTTGTATAATCTTTTGCTGCAATTCCTTTTCCGGCAGGTTTTTTTGCTTCAAGGTCATCAAAGCTTATTATGTGTCCTTCGGGTAGCTCTTTATTAACAGCCAATGATTTGCCAAACAAGTTTTTCAGGCCGTTAAAATTCACCGCTTCGTCGTCTTTAGAAAACGAATTTTGGAGGGCTTGTTTTATCTCTTTTATCCCGGTAACCAACCTCGAAATGTCATCCATTTCAAGTGATGCCTTTGCATCGGGGCCAAACATTCTCTTATCAAAAACAGCGTGTATTTCAATAACTTCTGCGCCGAGGGCTGTAGCAGCAAGCGCCGCAAAAATATCTCCGCTGTGGTCTGAAAATCCCACAGTTATCTTAAAACGATCTTTCAAAACTTTTAGTATGTGTAAACCCCACTGGCCGGGTGTGGTGGGGTAAGCAGTAGTGCATTGTAATACCGAAACAGCAATGTCTTTTTTAGAAAATATCTGAATGGCGCTCTCCAGCTCCTGCAAATTGCTCATACCCGAAGAAAGGATGACCGGCTTGCCGGTTTGAGCAATTTTTTGAAGCAGCAAGTGATTGGTAATTTCTCCCGAGCCCACTTTATATTGGTGAATACCTACGTTCTCAAGCAGGTCAACTGCTGCGCAGGAAAAGGGAGATGAGATAAATTGTACTCCAACTGAGTGGCAGTGTGCTTTTATTTCGATCCACTGTTCCAGAGAGAGTTCCATCCTTTTCCAATAGTCGTAGCGTGTTTTATCAACATAACTAAAAGCAATACGGAACTGCTCGTACTGGCTGCTTTCGGCTTCAGCAATATGTGTTTGAAACTTTATGGCATCAACACCCGTTTGGGCAAGG
>JANPPB010000483.1:0-1657 GCA_031428295.1 Segetibacter sp.
TAATAATGAAAATGCGGTTATCGTTCGGGTCGGTTCCCTTTAATGTAGCCATTACATTGCCCAGGTTAATTGGGCGGTCCACGCGGCGGCCATCTGCTTTATAGGTAGTGGTATCAACCATAGCAGATAACCTGCCGTTTGATTGTTTTGCAATTGAATTAAAACGGCTCAGAACCCAGTTGCGGGCTGCACCTATGCCGCGATTTTTGTCGGTTGTAGAGGTAAGCGTATTGCGGGTACCAAAGCTTACCATTTTTGTTATGTAAGATTTAAGCGAGTCGGCCGAAACCTCCTTAACCATGCTTTCGATTAGAGCATCACGCTGAATAATGGTTTGTGCCATTAACTGGGTATGTAACACCACGGTCACAAATAAGATAAAAAACCTTTGCATCATTGTATAAATATTAAATTTTAAAACTACAGGATTCCACGTATAAAAAGTGTTGCCAGGTGCCTGTAAAAGATTTAAATCCTTTGCATTAAACCTATCGAGGCCAATGTTATAAGGTGATAACTCTCAATAAACTGCTAAAATGCAACCTGCGTATGCGCCTCGTGCAAGCCTGGTAATCCCTATTAAGAACCTGCATAACCTACAAAACGAATCTACTGGAGAGCGTCCACTCAAATTGATATTTCAATGCATTTGCTACAAGTAATAATGTTTGCAGCATTGCTGCTAACCAACAAGTTGAGTAGTTTACAAAGATGTTTTGACACAGCAAAATTATTTAGGTGAATGAATATGCCTATTGCATTTGGCAAAAAGGCATGCTACTTTAGATTATACCTATGGGCATCTTTCTACTAATTTTTATTAACTCTTAAACTTTTTGTTATGAAAAAAATGTTAATGCTTCTGTTGTGTATTCCATTCTTTACAAATGCACAAAATAAAAATGTAATTAATGCAACCAGAGTCTTTCCAAAAGTTGACAAAATAGATATGTTTGAAAAAGCTATTGCTCTTCATGCTCAAAAATTTCATAAAGGCGATTGGGCGTGGCGTGTATTTTATATAGAAACAGGCCCCGACGCAGGGGGGTACCAGTTTGTAGAAGGTCCGAATAGCTGGACTACCATTGATGGCAGAGGTGAACTGGGACAAACACATACGGATGATTGGAATAAAAACGTGTCGATCTATTTAACTGACCGTACTTCCAATTTTTATCTTGTTGCCATAGACAGCCTTGGTACAGGCCAGTTAGCAGTTGGTACCGAAAAAGCTATAGTGACGCATGTTTTTCCAAAACCGGGTTATGGTGGAGAGTATATTAATCACCTAAAAAAAATGAAAAAAACCTGGGCAGCCAGCAATCAAAACGTGGTGGTGTACCAAACTGCTATGTCGGGCAAAGCAGGATACCTAATTGTTAACAGGCTTCAAAATGGCTTAAAAGAACTGGAGGAGGGATACAGGGCACCATTTAGAGAAAGGTATGAAAAGGCCAATGGTGCAAGTTCATATCAGGATTATCTTCAAAATATAAAGACAATTATAAACGATGAAAACTGGAGTGAACTTATTATCCTGCAACCTAAACTTGGTTCGCCTAAAATGTAGGGGATGATTGCACATGTTGCCCTCATTGCTTGATGAAAAATAAAATTTGGCGGGGATATCCAATTGTGATGTCTCTGCCTTTTTTTT
>JANPPB010000484.1:0-1809 GCA_031428295.1 Segetibacter sp.
AATGCCTTTCCGGTGTTTACGGCCAACTCACCGGTAGTTTACCATTATGTTTTGAAAAAGGAATTTTTGAGAGCAGATACAGGTGAATAAACTATAAATATCTGGGGTCAGGTTTAGTAGCTGCTAATTTAGCATACCTATTATGTGCCTTACTACATTCAGTCTGTATCGCCTTTGGTGTTCTTTTCCTGTCTTGGTACACATTTAGCTATATAGATCATCAAAAAATATTATCCTCGAAGACAGAGATTTTTTCAGTTGCTATATTTTGTATGGGTGTATAGTTTATAAAATAAGAAAGGCCTGCAAATTTTGCAGGCCTTTTAGTATCAGGTACTATATGTTTTAAGCGTGGGCTGGTCTTGTTACTACCTTCTTCTCAACCGTATCAGCAGCACCCAATGGTCTGTCTTTTGCAAAATCCATTAAAATTGGAGCCGCAACGAAAATTGAAGAGTAAGTACCTGTAATAACACCAATCAGCATTGCGAAAGCAAAACCACGTGTTACTTCGCCACCGAAGATGAACAACGACAGGATTGTAAGGAATACAGTTAACGACGTCATGATAGTACGGCTTAGTGTTTCGTTGATTGCTTTGTTAATGATAGTGCCTTTGTCAAGGCCCTTCAGCAGCCGGCTGTCTTCTCTAATACGATCAAATACAATTACCGTATCGTTCATACTAAAGCCTATAACCGTAAGTATAGCCGCAATAAAGTGCTGGTCAATTTCCAATGGAAAAGGAACCACATCTTTTAAGAAACTAAAAACAGCGAGGGTTACCAACACATCGTGCAATAACGCAACGATTGTTCCCAAAGAATACCTCCAGTCGCGGAAACGGATGAAGATATAAAAGCAAATGGCCAACAACGACATAATGGTAGCTGTCTTAGCACCGCTCTTCAAATCATCGGAGATAGTAGGTAAAACGGTTTGAGAACTTTGCTTATAACGGGTATCAAATTCTTTATAAGTTAAGCCCTGGGGCAGAAATGATTTCAAACCATTAAAGAGTTTGCCCTCAACAGTAGAATCCACATTAGCTCCGCCATCGCGTATCATGTAAGAAGTAGTAATATTCAATTGGCTGTTGCTGCCAATAGTTTTTATAACAGGATATTCGCCAAATTCGGTTTTTAAAGCATTTGCAATGGCATCTCTTTCTACCGCTTTGCCAAACTGAATGGTATAGCTACGGCCACCGCTAAATTCAACTCCTTCGTCAAAGCCGTGGAAAAAAGATGCTACACCTATAATCAAAACCACTACCGAAATTCCGTAGGCTACTTTACGATACTCTACAAATTTGTAAGTGGCATGCTTAAAAACTTTGCGGCTTACGGCAGTAAAGTATTCAAAGTGACGGTTCTTTTTAGTATACCAGTCAGACACCAGTCTCGAAATTAAAATACCGCAGAACAAGGATAAAAGAATACCCAAAATTTGCGTGGTAGCAAAACCAAGTACCGGTCCAAGTCCGAAGTAGAATAATATAATTGCAGTAATCAATGTAGTTACGTGACCATCCAGTACAGGCGCCATGGCTCGTCTGTAACCATCGCTAACCGCGTTCTGATAAGTTTTACCACGGGTCAGTTCTTCTTTTATTCTTTCGAAGATGATTACGTTGGTATCCACTGCCAAACCAATGGTTAACACCAAACCTGCTATACCAGGTGCAGTTAGCGTAGCGCCTAATGCACTTAAAATTCCAATAGTAAACAACAGGTTTAAAATAAGGGCAAAGTTTGCCACCCAACCTGCGGTATTAAAGTAAACCAGCATTAAAGCAAATATTACCAG
>JANPPB010000485.1:0-3418 GCA_031428295.1 Segetibacter sp.
CTACCAATGCTGCAACGGCTCCAAAACTTATAAAAGTTCGGGGGCGGCTGAATATTTTAAATAACTCAATCTTTAAAAGCTTCCACATGTTGTTTGCCTGTTGTTACCTGTAAAAAATAATCTTCGAGTGATAGCCTTGGCTGAAGACTGAGTACATCAACCTGCATTTGTGCAAGCTGCCGGTTGAATAAAGGAATTTGTTGCCGGTCCATTTTAAGAACGATTAATCCATTACGCGATGGCTGAAGATTTGTTTGCCAGCTACTATTTTTTATTGAACCAAGTGCTGCCTCATTGTTCAAAGTATTTAGCTCTACAATGGTATTACCGGGGTCAAAGAGTTCTGTAGCACTTCCTTCCACCATCTTTTTTCCGGCGTCAATAATCAACAACCTGTTTGCAATCAATTCTATTTCGCTTAACAGGTGCGACGATACCACCACCGTTTTTTGCATAGAATGGCTGAGCATTAGAATGAGGTTTCGAATATCTGCGATGCCTTGTGGATCTAACCCGTTAGTAGGTTCATCCAATATAATCAGTTGAGGATCGTGTACCAGGGCAATGGCAACACCCAGCCGCTGTTTCATACCCTGGGAGAAAGTTTTAACCGGGCTGTTGGCTCTTTCCTGCAAGCCAACGAGTTCAAGTTTCTCAAGCAACTGGCTCCTGTTTAAATTAGGGCCACCACTTATTTGCGAGAACAGCCGAAGATTTTCTATGGCACTTAAGTATTTGTATACATCTGGTTTTTCGATTACTGCACCTACCTGTCGTAAAATTTCTTTGCGGTGCTTTTTCAGTTCCAAACCAAATATTTCAATTGACCCTTCAGTTGGTTCAATTAAAGTAAGCAGCATTCTAATAGTAGTTGACTTCCCCGCTCCGTTCTGGCCTAAAAAACCATACACATCACCCTTCTCCACAGAAAAAGACAACCCGTTTACGGCTATAAGCTTTTTAAAATGTTTTGATAGGTTAGTAACCCGTATAATTGGCTGCATGCGCTAATAACAATAAGGCACGAAGGTAGTTTAAAGACAATCCGTTAATTTTTACAGGTACCAACAATTGTAGGGGATTACAAATGGTGCAGCCTGGTGTAAAAAGCAAAAGCCACCAGTAAGGGTAGTCTTTCATTTAATTTCAAATTCGCAAATAACAATATTTAGTACTGGAACACAGTCGGTATCCTTTTATTAACCACCGCAATTTCGACCTAAACAATAGGTAAACAAACTTTTTTAATGGGTAAAACAACAAGCAAATGTTCACTTGCCAACCTGTAAATATTCCTGCAATGTTTTTACGTAATCTTCAAAAGCATCAACACCTATGGGGGTGATCTTACAGGTGGTTAGCGGATAGTTATCCTTAAACTGTTTTGAAACTTCAATGTAACCGGCATCTTTTAACTTTTGAACCTGTACACTAAGATTGCCGGCGGTAGCATTTGTTTTCTCTTTTAAAAAAGTAAACCCGGCTTCTTTTACACTGATCAGTAAACTCATTACTGCCAGCCGCAACTGAGAATGCAATATGGGATCGAGCTCTTTAAACACCTATGCTTCTTTTATTGTTCCTTTCTGATGATTTGGTAAACTCTTTATAAGCTATATGTCCCGGTATAATGTAACCAATGAAAACTGCCGAACCATGAAAGATCATTACCCATTCGAATGATTGCACAAATAAACCCGCAATAGCCAAAGCCCAAACAAAATACGATGCTATAATGGAGGGTTTAAAATTGAATAATGCTCCATATATCAATACCCAAAAACCATACAAGGCTGTTAATAAAGCAAACCCTTTAATTGGGCCAACGCCTACATTAATGGCCACAATTATAACCAGCAGTGTAATAGTGAACCCAATATTTAATTTGTTGAATATCTCCTTGATGTAGGTGGTTACGCGGTGCGATTTTTTATTATTGTTTCTAATACTGGAAAAAATAAGCATTACAATTGTGGCTATACCAAAAGTGTTCCAAAAAAAGAAAGTTTTTACTACGTTAAGATGAAGGTTTATGACCGTAAAGGCAGAAGCAAGAAACAGCATCCATCCCCAAACAATCCAGCCCATGCCGTTATCTTTTTGCTCCTGTTTGGCAGAACGAATCATATCCTGGATGATCTGCAAACTTTCCTCGCCCGATAAATTGTCTTTATTAGTGTGCATTATGCAATTGATTAAATTTTGCAAGGTGAAAATATGTTCAACTTGCTAAGTAACCTGCTTTTAATTTGGGCCATTACTTCATGCCTGTTTTAAGAGCCTTTGTGCGCTATGCCGGTGACGTGCCCGCAGTAAATGGCCTGGAATTATGTAGCTGATCAATATGGCAAAAGCGGTTAATAATATTTGCAGATCGTAAGGTATATATGCAGCAACAGCAGCCAGCACAAAACAGGATGCACCCCCTAAAACCATAGGTCGAAATTGTAACAAGGCTCCTGAAACCGAAGTACCCATGCCATAGAACAATATGTAAAAAGGAAAAGAATATTGCCAGCCTATACGAGAAAAAATAAAAGCTAGCACCAGGAACGAAAAACCAATAGCCATCCACAGATAGCTATTGGCCTGGCTGATATAAGTTTTTACCTTTTCCGTTTTACGGTCGATTGCAATAAAATAAAAATGAATGATGAGGGCAACAGGTGTAATAAACCATGCATAATAATGATGCCTGTAATGAACAATGTTCAACAGTACATATTGGATGAGGCAACCAATCATAGTTGCCCATCCCCATAATAAAAAATAATGGCTGCTGTCTTTTATAGAGGCTTTGGTTGTTTCAATCATCGACCTTATTAAAGCCAGGCTCTCAGCAGCATCGAACTCTTTTGCTTGTTGACTCATGGTAGTTATTTAAAAAGCCAGACCCTTTCTAAAGGCAAGGCCTCATTTATTATTTACATTGCTCCACCATATCAGCAGCATTCTTTTTACCCCAATTTGGGTACAAGTTATTTACCGGTTTGTAGGTATCGAACAAAGCAACTGATTTTTCAAACAAAGGTTTTGCTTTGTCTTTACCCCCACCAAACTGAACCGGTGTTCCAAACAAGCTTTGGCCCTCCAGAAAGTATACCCGTGGATTGTTTGCATCCAGCTTTTTAGCAGCAGCCAGGTCTTGTGCAGCTTTGCTACCATAGGTTTGCCAGCGTGATTGTGGATCTACCAACATGTGTATGGTTGAAGCCATGTTTTTTGCTAAAAATATTTCTGCATTATTTGCTTCTATTGCTTCGGCCTTGGTTAATAGGATTTCCGCCTGTGTTGCAATGTCATCCATTTCTTCCTTTGGTGCTGCAAAGCCTTTCCATATATTGGCAATAGCAGCATAGTAAAATGGTAACCATTGTGTTTTTTCAGCATTGGCAATTCTTTCGAAAGAGGCAGCTAC
>JANPPB010000486.1:0-4409 GCA_031428295.1 Segetibacter sp.
TGTAACCTTAGCCGATGAATGGAAAGCTAACGAAACAGATTACTACCAGCGAAACACTTATGCATATAATAATGTAGGATTGTTTTCACTTGTATTGAATGAAACCAACGATTTTACTATTAAACCAACCAAAGAGGTAAATCCGATAGATACCTTTCCAGCAAAGAATAAGTTAAGTGGCGATTATTACAGAGGGCCAAAAAGCTTTCTTTCGCTTCGCGATGGGACCGATGCCCAGAATTATCTTTTTTACATTCATTTTGAAAATGATGATAAAGACAAGTGTGGCGGCGAATTAAAAGGACGCATTTCTATGACTTCGGCAACTACTGCAATTTTTAAAGAAAACAACGATCCGTGTGTAATTGATTTTGTGTTTACCGGCAGGCAGGTAAAATTTAAAGAACAGGGCAGTTGCGGCAATTATCGTGGCATCAGGTGTTTCTTTAACGATACCTATACCAGGAAGAAAGCAGTAACCGAGACAAAAAAGAAAAAGTAACGCCTTACATGTTAGGGCACAACTAAATGTGTGTTCTGTTTTAATAAAAGTTTTGTAGTCTTGCATGGCTTTTTAAAAAATTTAGTACCAGGTCTTCTTTGCCAAAACAATAAACATCTATCCCTTACAGTTTTACACAATAGTATATTCCAAAAAATTCCAAATATTAACCCCTATCAATTCTTTACAACTTTTGCAATCAATTAGCCGTCTTAGTTATTCAATATAAATTTTAGTAACCCTCAGCACTCAATTGCAATAGTTTGCAAAAACCAAAAAACACATATGAATTTTAGAAATTTTGAGGTGCCTTATGCTACCGATGAAAGATACCAGAAGAAAGCTGCCTATTTTTCTATGGAATTTGCCATACATCAACCACTAAAAATTTACAGCGGCGGCCTGGGTTTTCTTGCAGGCTCTCACTTACGCAGCGCCTACGAGTTAAGGCAAAGCATGATTGGAATTGGCATATTATGGAAATATGGTTATTACGACCAATCACGAAACCAGGACCAAACGTTACAGGTAACCTGGATGGAAAAAAATTATAGCTACCTCGAAGATATCAATGTAAAATTTCAGATCATGATACACGACCACCCGGTTTGGGTTAAAGTGTATTATTTAAATCCTGAAACATTTAAGAGTGCTCCCCTTTTCTTACTGAGCACCGACTTACCCGAAAACGATTATGTTTCGCAAACCATTTGCCACCGTTTGTACGATGGCAACGTAGCTACCAAAGTTGCCCAGTACATTTTACTGGGTGTTGGCGGGGCAAAATTGCTTGATGAAATAGGTTACAATGCAGATAAATATCACCTGAACGAAGCCCATGGTTTATCGGCTGCATTCTATTTGTTGAATAAGTTTAAGAGCAAAGAAAAACTTAAAGATCATTTGGTGTTTACCACCCATACTCCTGAAGAGGCCGGTAACGAAAAACACGATATTTACCTGTGTCAAAAAATGGGCTATTTCTGTGGTCTTCCTTTAGATGAAGTAAGAAAGATCACCGGCATGCACGACGATATGTTCAACCATTCGCTGGTGGCTTTACGCTTTGCCAAAATTGCAAATGGAGTATCTCAACTTCATGGCCATGTAAGCCGCCAAATGTGGAGCCAGTACGAAAACATCTGCCCCATTATCTCAATTACCAATGCGCAAAACTGGCATTATTGGGCCGACAAGCAATTGTATCGCTCCATGGAAGAGGGTAACGATGTAACCTTTGATGACCGTAAAAAATATTTAAAGAAAAGAGCTTTCGAAATCGTTGCCGATCAAACCGGAAAAATCTTTGATCCAAATGTATTGACCATTGTTTGGGCACGTCGTTTTGCAGGTTACAAACGTGCAGAACTAATTACAAGAGACCTGGAACGTTTTAACAAACTCACCAGCAATAGCAAATACCCGGTTCAATTAATTTGGGCAGGTAAACCTTATCCATTAGACTACCCGGCAATCAGCGATTTTAATCACCTGGTACATTTGAGCAAAGGCTATAAAAACATGGCAGTTTTGGTTGGATACGAGTTAGGGTTGAGCAAGCGCCTGAAGCAAGCTTCAGACATTTGGCTAAATAACCCAAGAGTTCCCAGGGAGGCTTCAGGCACAAGTGGTATGACAGCCGCTATGAACGGCTCAGTAAACTTTAGTACAGATGATGGATGGATACCCGAATTTGTAAATCATGGTAACAATGGTTTTGTAGTTCCACAAGCTGATTACGAAAACATGCATGTACAGGCGCAGGATGATTACGATCTGAATGCTATTTATGAAATTCTGGAGAATGAAATTTTACCTGTTTACTACGATCATTACGATACATGGAGACAAGTAACTAAGAATGGTATGCGTGATGTTCGCTTTCAATTTGACAGCAACCGTATGGCTCACGAGTACTACGAAAAATTGTATAATTATTAAAGTACGCAAGGCTAAATATTTCATCCCCGGTTTGCAAAAGCCGGGGATTTTTTTTTGCTCCAGGGCTATGCAACAAAATTTGTTTAAACAAGATAGCTGTAACAATGTTCTTAGTTTCTCCAGGTCTCCCTTCAATTATCGTAACATGGATCAATTACAGATTAATAAATTTTTAAGACCACAATCCAATGTAGTTAATTAAGAATATTTGGGTAACAAGCATTGTGAAAGGAGAGCCGTCATGCTGTCCTGTCCTGAATAAATTTCAGGATTGTTTCAGGATCCCAGCATCCCCTGGAATTTGTACTACCATGATCCAAGGGATTCCGAAACCTCCGTTATTCAACGGGGCAGGCAAGTTGCCAATGACGAAAATGCCTGAAAGCCTTAAGTTAATGACATTGGACCACAACCCTTATTTTTAAAGCCTTAAAAAATTTATGCATGTACAAATGGCTGTTGTTTATTTTATTGGTTCCCGTTGTTTCGATTGGTCAGTTAAAAAAAATTACCCTCGAAAATATTTATAAAGAAAATACTTTCAGGGCCGAAAATGTGCCTGGCTTTCATAGCATGAGGGATGGCAGATTTTATACCGAAAGCGAAAACAAGCACCTGGTGAAGAAAAATTTCATCACTGGTAAAACAGAGGGCATTCTTATTAAAGCTGATGATGTAAAGGATGAAAACGATAAAGAAGTTTCGCTCTCCGATATTGCATGGAGCGAGGATGAAAGCAGATTGTTGGTATCCGTTAGCAGGGAAAATATTTACAGAAGAAGCAGCAAGGCCATTGTGTATGTATATGATGTAGCGTCTAAAAAAACACTAAAGGTTGACGATGAAAAAATAATGCATCCCTCCTTTTCACCAGATGGAAGTAAAGTGGCTTTTGTAAAAAATAATAACCTTTTTTACAGAGATCTTGCGGCAGCTAAAACGGTACAGGTAACTAATGATGGCGCCCGTAACAAAATAATAAATGGCAATTGCGATTGGGTGTACGAAGAGGAATTTAGTTTTTCAAAAGCTTTTCAATGGAGTGCTGATGGCAATTATTTAGCCTATTATAAGTTTAATGAAACAGATGTTCCTGAATATACATTGGCATTATACAACAACCTCTACCCTACCCAGTATTCTTATAAATATCCCAAGGCAGGCGAGGCCAATTCAATTATACAAATTCATACATACCATATTGCTGATAGCAAAGATGTAATGGCTGACATAGGCAAGGAAACTGACATTTATATTCCCCGTATAAAATGGACAACCACCGGCAACCAGTTAGGCATAGCCTGGATGAACCGTTTGCAAAATCATTTAAAATGGATGGTAGCCGATGCTAATACCGGCAAGACAAAGGTGTTGTACGATGAGACCAACAAATATTACGTTGACATAAATGACGACTTTACTTTTTTACCCGGCGATCAGTTTGTGACCACCAGTGAAAAAGATGGGTACAATAGTTTATACCTGTATAAAATGGATGGCTCCATGCAGTCCAAACTTACAGTAGGAAGTTATGATGTGGACCAGGTGATAGGAATTGATGACGTAAATAAACTGGTATATTTTACTGCTGCCTACAACTCACCTCTGGATCGACAATTGTTTTCAGTTTCGTATGCAAACAAGCAGGCAACTGTTAGTCAAATAACAAAAGGAATGGGTACCCATCGCATTGAGATGAACAGCGACTTTACCTATTACGTAGATAACTATTCAACCATCAATACACCCGGCTCCATAAACATATTCGATAAAATGGGTAAGCTGGTACGACCGCTTAAAGACAATGCGGGCCTTCGTAAAAAAGTAAAAGATTATAACTGGTCGACAGCCTCGTTTATAAAAGTGCCCACCACTAAAGGGGACAGCCTTAATGGCTGGATGATTAAACCTGCCAATTTCAGCAAAACAAAAAAATACCCGGTGCTATTTTGCAACTACGGTGGAC
>JANPPB010000487.1:0-2573 GCA_031428295.1 Segetibacter sp.
AAAATTATACAAATCGCCGGAAATCAGTGGCGAAATGCCAGGCATTGGTCAGAATAAAGAATTCTCTGATGAGGACATTGCACAACTGTTGAGTTACATAAGAAATGCATGGAGTAATAAAGCTGAAAAAATATCACCAGCCGACATAAATAAGAGCCGCACAAAATTTTCGGGAAGGGAAAAAGCTTTCACTGCTGAGGAATTAAACAAACTGAAATAAGGAATAAATACAGGCATTAGCATCAATGTCATTAACTTAAGAATATTCGAATAACAAACATTGTGAAAAGAGAGCCGTCATGCTGTCCTGTCCTGAATAAATTTCAGGATTGTTTCAGTATCTCAGCATCCCCTGGAGTTTTTTTACTACCATGATCCAAGGGATTCCGAAACCTCCGTTATTCAACGGGGCAGGCAAGTTGCCAATGACGAAAATGCCTAAAAGCCTTAAGTTAATGACATAGGGTTTAGCGCATTACTTCATGCAATAAAAATATTAGCCAGTTTATTGCCAGTATTTTTTTAAATCGTTTTGAAAGGTTGGTAAAAAAGATTGCGGGTTTTTATTGAATTGAGCTGACGTTATGCATGATAGATGTGTGCTACAGTCACTGGTTACGAGACAACAAAATTTATGGAGAAAACTACATTACGGGCCGGCATTATAGGATCGGGGTTTGCTGCACGGTTTCATTACGATGCCTTACAAAGAGTGTTTAGTACAAAAGTTGAAGTGGTAGGTGTACATTCCCTTTCTCCAAAAAACCTTGAAACATTTACTAGTGCAAGAAATTTAAAAGCATTCAGCAACATAGAAGATTTAATAAATGAAGTGGATGTTGTTCATGTTTGTACACCTCCTGTAACGCATGAACCCATAGTAATCGCTGCCTTACAAAAAAACAAAAATGTTATTGTTGAAAAACCATTTACCGGTTATTTTGGAGATGGCAGCGACAGTTTTAATGGTGACACATTTGACAAGCAACAGGGCCTTACCCATGCTATGGAAAGTGTAAAGAGAATGTTAGATGCTGAAGCCGCAAGTACCGCAAAGATTATGTATGCCGAAAATTGGGTATATGCCCCTGCCATACAAAAAGAAAAGGAATTACTTGAAAAGACTGGTGCGCAAATAATATGGATGCATGGAGAAGAATCGCATTCGGGCTCACATTCGCTAACCTATGGTCAGTGGAAATTTTCGGGAGGTGGCTCCATGATTGGCAAAGGCTGCCACCCGCTTTCTGCAGCAATTTATCTTAAGCATGTTGAGGGCAGGGTTCGTAATGGCAATCCCATCAGGCCTGCTACCATATCGGCACGTACTCATGCAATAACCCGTATGAAAGGTTTTAAAGATGAAGGCCATCTTAGGACAACTTATAAAGACACCGAAGATTTTGCTATGTTGCACGTAGTTTTTGAAGATGGTACTATAGCCGACATGTTTGCAAGTGAGCTGGTGTTAGGTGGCGTACATAATTGGATTGAAGTAAATACCACCAACCACCGCACAATATGTAACATCAATCCCAATACCGCCATGCAGGCATATACACCTGCACAAAAATATTTTGAAGATGTTTACGTGGTAGAAAAGACCGAGACAAAGCAAGGATGGTCGTCTATATCGCCTGATGAAGGATGGTTTGCCGGTTACCAGCATGAGATGGATGAATTTTACAAATCTGCAGCTTTCGGTACGCCCGTTGAAAGTAACAGCAGCCTGGCTGCGGACGTTATTGCTACTATCTATGCGGGTTACGTTTCGGCTGAGCAAAAGGGTGCCGAGGTAGCCATCACAATTTTTTGATTACAGACAGGAACATTGCCATATATTAACGATCTGCTTAGGGCAAAACATGCCAACAATAACGCCTAAAAATATTACATGCAAACTGCAGCCATTGAAACAGGAATTCAAAGTAAAATAGGTAGGTACAGGTGGACAATTTGTTCGCTGATATTTTACGCCACCACTATTAATTACCTGGACAGGCAGGTGATAAGTTTGCTGAAACCTACCCTGGAGAAAGAGTTTAACTGGACTGAATCTGATTACTCAAATATTGTTGTAGCCTTTCAATTTGCGTATGCCGTTGGTATGGTTGGTGCTGGTAGAATTATTGACAAGATCGGTACCAAGCTGGGGTACGCTATAACACTTGCTTTGTGGAGTGTGGCCTCCATTCTTCATGCCTTTGCAACCGGCACAACCAGCTTTGCCATTTTCAGGGCGTTTCTGGGGTTTACGGAGGCAGGTAATTTTCCCGCTGCTTTTAAAACAGTGGCAGAATGGTTTCCTAAAAAAGAACGTGCTTTTGCGGGGGGAATTTTTAATTCAGGTACCAATGTTGGGGCCATCCTTGCTCCTATTGTTGTTCCCTACCTCGCCATTAATTATAGTTGGAAATTTGCATTTATTGCTACAGGCGCCATCGGGTTTATATGGCTGATATTTTGGTTTATTTATTACGAAGTTCCTTCAAAACAAAAACGGTTATCAAAAGCTGAATTTGATTATATACACAGCGACCTGGACGATCCTACCCACGCTCTTGAAGAAGACA
>JANPPB010000488.1:0-2410 GCA_031428295.1 Segetibacter sp.
ACTACAGCAAGAATGGTAGCAAAAATGGCATAAGTGTATTTTGATGCAAGGCTTTCGTCGCCGGATAAAATAATCTTAATTGTCTCCTTAATCGCATCGTTCCAGGCTAATGCAGCAACTAATCCAAGGGCAGCGCTTGCCAAAGCAATCATTGATTGCATTACTATTTTTGTGGTTTCTTTTGCCATGCTATTTTTCTTTAAATGTAAATAAAATTGCTATCTCCTTTTTAAAGTTGACAGCCATTTTATTAGACCGATGAATCAAGTTAAAGCGATCAGATATTAGAAGCATCTTTATACACAAAAAATTTCCTCAGTATATGCAGTGATACTATTTTGTGTTTGTTCCCTCAACTTCCTGCGTTTTATTGGTCTGTCTATCCCCTGGTATTTTCTATCATCACTGGGATCATAAAACAATTTTCTTTTTTGGTAACCGGCTCACTAAAAACTAACGTGGCCGTCTAAAATCCTTAATATTGACTTTTTAATACAGTAATGAAATCACCAACATGAAAATTATTTGTTTACTACTTTTTGCCATTGTACTGGCAACAACCATTCAAGCCCAGAATGGCACAGAACCAATTAAAATTACCGATATGCTCCAAATTAAAACAGCAGGAAATGTCAGTATAAAAAAGGATGGCTCTGCTGCAGTTTTTACCGTCACCTCAATAATACCTGATGATAAAAACAAGCTGGATTATAAATATGAGACGCAATTATACAGGGTAGCTACAGATGGAAATGGAACACCTATGCAGGTAACTTATGCAAAGGAGGGAGGCTCCCAGCCGGTGTGGAGCCCCGATGGTAGCAGGTTGGCATTTGTACGTATTATTGATGAGAAGCCTCAAATCTTTTTATTGTCTATGGATGGTGGCGAACCCTTGCAACTTACCAAATACAAGTATGGCGCAACCAACCCAAAATGGTCGGTTGATGGAAAGCAATTGTTGTTTTCATCTTCCATTGCATTTCAAACTTTATTAAACGATAGTGCAATAAATAAGAGCATGATGTTACCTGCGTGGCCATTTGAGAAGCCCGGCTTTAAAGGCAACAAAAACTTAAGCCTTGATAGCTCAAAAGGCAACCCCGATGGCAGCACGAATGAGATAAGAAATTACCTGCAAAACAATGAGGCAGACAAGAAAGCTGTTGTGCTAAACAAGCTCAACTTTCAAAACGAAATGGGCATTTCTTCCGAAATAAATTTTAATCAATTTTACCTTGTAAATGCGGTTGCAGGTTCCACACCGGTACCCGTAATCAAAGGCTTTAACAGGTATAACAATGTTGATTTTACTCCCGATGGAAAGCATTTGATTATTTCCGGTGATATTGACTCTTTGGAAAACCCGGATCGTTCGCTGGAGAACGAAATTTTTATAGCCGATGCAGATGGAGGTAACCTTAAAATGTTGCTGGGTGCAAAGGGTAAAAGTTATACTAATGCCACTGTTTCTTCTACGGGAAAGTGGTTGGCTTTTGTATATGGACCCACATCTTTTGTAAGTGTTCCAACCCTTGCATTGATGCCTTTAAACGGTACTGAGAAAGATATGGTGAACATTGTGTTTGACAGAAACATCAACATCATGAAATGGAGCAACGATGACCGCTACCTCTATTTTTCAGGACCGAGCAATGGGGGTGCACCGCTGTACAGATTAAACGTAGCTACCAAAAAAGTTGAGCAGCTTTCTGATGTTAACAGCGGCATTTTAAGCTTTGATATTGTTGACAACAAGATTGTTTTTTCAAAGACTGAAGTTTCCAATCCATGTGAATTATACATGGCTGATGCAAATTTTAAGAATATAAAACAATTAAGCAATCTGAACGATTGGGTAAAACAAAAGAAGCTGTCATATCCTGAAAAGAAAACCTTTACCAACGACAAAGGAATGACGATTGAGTATTGGGTAATGAAGCCTACAGAATTTACAGCAGGTAATAAGTATCCGTTATTATTAAACATTCACGGTGGCCCTTCGGCCATGTGGGGACCGGGCGAATTGAGCATGTGGCACGAGTTTCAATATTTTGCTGCAAAAGGCTATGGTGTGGTTTATGCCAATCCACGTGGTTCCGGTGGTTATGGTCTTGATTTTTTAAAGAGTAACATAAACGACTGGGGCGCTGGCCCCACCAGTGATGTGCTTACAGCATTAGATAAAGCTGTTGCTTTAGGATGGGCCGATACGTCAAAACTATTGGTAACAGGTGGCTCGTATGCCGGTTATCTGGTGGCATGGATCATTAGCCACGACAAACGTTTTGCGGCTGCCTGCTCTCAACGTGGCGTGTACGACCTGGCTACTTTTTTTGGTGAAGGAAATGCATGGCGCTTGGTTCCCAATTATTTTGGCGGTTACCCATGGGAGCCAAAAACAAAAGAA
>JANPPB010000489.1:0-2589 GCA_031428295.1 Segetibacter sp.
GCGCTGATGTGAATGTGCTCTTCTTTAGCTTTTGCAGTAGTCAGCACCCATGTATCACCATGTCTTGTGTATACTTCTGCCAGCATTTCGGTGCTGCTAACCAATACATAGTTTTGTAATGACGGAATGGAACGGTACAACTTAAATTTAGTACCCCTGTCGTAGTCTTCTGTTGTGGATGATAGAACTTCAAAAAGAATGGTTGGGTTGAGGAGTGTATCAAATGTATCGTCGAGGTACTCTTCCTTACCGCATACTACTATTACGTCTGGGTAAGTGTATAGCGAGTTAATTTGATTGTGTACCCGCATGTCGCTGGGAAAAACTTTGCATGCCTTATTTTTTAAATATCCATATAACTCACCCATTAAAGCACCAACTATGGCATTGTGTTCCTTAGTTGCCCCAGCCATCGCAAACACCTCGCCTCTGTAATATTCGCTTTTTTCAAAAGCAGTACGTTCCCGCTCCAGGTATTCTGAGTTACTTATTATTTGCTTAGCTATAGCGGTCATAAAAAAATTTGAATTTTAAAATTAAGCCAATAAAAACAAACAGAAAATACCACGCCGCCCAAAGCACTAAAAGTTAAACGGAGCGTCGCAACCAAAGCCACCTTCCTGTAAAATGCCGGTTAACAAAATGTTTCAGGACAGTAGTACCCACATATAAGCATTGCTTTGTAAGACTTGTTTTAATTAAATTTATACCTATGAAAATAAATATGATTGACTTGAACAAACAATGGAAGCTCATACCCATTTATTTATTGTTTGCGTTGAATGCTTTGGCGACAGATCCGGTAACCCTGCCTATTGGTAGCAAGGCTCCTGCCTTTAGTTTACCGGGCATTGATGGCAAAACATATACGCTTAAAAGTTTTGCAACATCCAAAATACTGGCAATTGTATTTACCTGCAACCACTGCCCTACGGCACAGGCATACGAGGACCGCATAAAAGCACTTGTTACAGATTATAAAAAGAAAGGTGTTACCCTTATTGCCATCAACCCTAATTACCCCGCCGCTGTTGCCCTTGACGAGCTTGGCTATAGCGATATGGGCGACAGCTTTGCCGAAATGAAACAGCGGGCAAAAGACAAAGCATACAATTTTACATACCTGTTTGATGGCGTTACCGAAACCATCAGCAGGCAATATGGCCCTATGGCTACGCCACACATTTTTATATTCGATCAACAAAGAATATTACAATACACCGGCAGGTTAGATGCCTCAGAAAAACCCGGTACGGCAAATGCTGAAGATGCCAGAAGGGCTTTGGATGAATTGCTGGAAGGCAAACCGGTTACCCTGGCTAAAACCAAAACTTTTGGTTGCTCCGTTAAATGGAAAGAAAAAAGTGATTGGGCACTTAAAGCTCCATTGGTTTGGGCCAGGGAAGAAGTGAAACTTGATTTGATAGGTGAAGACGCAATGAAAGCGCTAATTAAAAATAACACCGACAAAGTAAAACTGATTAATGTATGGGCAACCTGGTGTGGGCCCTGTGTAAACGAGTTGCCTGACTTTATAACCATGAACCGCATGTATCGCAACCGCGAGTTTGAATTGATAACAATCAGTGCCGACTTACCCGAAAGAAAAGCCAGGGCCCTAACCCTTTTAAAAAAGATGCAGGCATCCAATATCAACTACCTCTTTAACTCCACTGATAAATATAAACTGATTGAATTAATAGATGCCGAGTGGCAGGGTGCCCTACCCTACACTTTACTGATTGCGCCGGGTGGCAAAATATTGTATCGCAAACAAGGTGCTATTAATGTTGCCGAAATGAAGAAGCGAATTGTAGAGCAAATAGGCAGGTACTATTGAAAAATGCTTTAATCCTTTTTTAATATTTTATCCATAATATTGGATTAACATTCACTTATAGCAACAGAAAATCGCTTGCGATAAGCACTACCTTAAATGTCTAAAAAAATTGTAAAATGAAAAAGTTTATTTCTCTTTTTATGGCGATTGTGCTGGTAGTTTCAGCAGGCTTTGGACAGGCAAAACAAAACTCGAAGAAAGTAGTAACCACCACAGTTTCCAAGCCCGGCATAAAGGTTAGCACCACAACCGTAACCAAAAATGACGGCACCCCAGACAAACGCTTTAAAGTAAATAAAGTAACCCACAGCAAAACGGTGGTTTTAAAAAAAGACGGTACACCCGATAAGAGATACAAAGCTCCTAAAAAAGCATAGTAAGTTTTAAACCCAATGTCATTAATTTAAGGCATTTAGGCATTTTCGTCATTCCGGGTAACCAGCTTTTGGCGACCCAAAAGCAAAAAATGGAAATGACATCCAAAAGTCAGAATTGAAAATAAGTCTGTCACAAGGACGTCATTATAAACTTGTTTCGGAATCCCGTGGATCACGATAGTACAAACTCCAGGGGATGCTGAGATCCTGAAACAATCCTGAAATTTATTCAGGACAGGACAGCATGACGGCTCTTCCTTTCACAATGTTTGTTACCCAAATATTCTTGAGTTAATGACATTGGTTTTAAACCTTTATTACAGGTATATGGGTGTTATTAAGCAGAAATGTTTTGAAATTGATGACGGACAT
>JANPPB010000490.1:0-3142 GCA_031428295.1 Segetibacter sp.
TTTTCTGCGCCAGCTCACTCCTTAATAATTCATCCATATACTGTTTCATAGCAGTTACCGGTAATACAGGAACCGAACTGGTAGCCACTGATTGAATTAAACTACCAAGCATACCCGGAAAAGCAATGGAAGTAAGATTGCTTGCAGCAAACAATTCGCAACTAATGATTTGATTTGCAGTAACGGCTAAAAAACCTGCGTATGAACTGTCACTTTGCCTAAATTTTTGCATGAAATATTGTACATAACTGCTATCGCCGTATGCACCCGTTTTATGCAATTGCAAATAAGGCCAGGTGACTGAAGGTATTTTTCCTGCTCCAAACTCTGCCTCAATTTCCTTCCAAACATCCATTTGCCTGCCTGTTAAATCCATTACTTTTTTTACTTTCATACCGGCTGAGCCACTATGGCGAAACTGCTTTATTTTATCATCCCATCTCCCTTTTTCTATACAATACACCTTTAAATAATCAGAGGCCCCAGGCTCAATTATTTTTGTTTCACCAACCATCCTGTCTTGTTTTCCTCCCGCCAGCAAATCGCCACTATTTATTACCAGCGATTGCTTTGAGGTATTTACAACTTCAAGCCAGTTTAAATCGGCACCACTCTCATAAATCACTTCTTTAATTTTTACCTTATTCTTTAAAAGCGCTTCAGAAAGTGATATGGTTTGAAGGCCTGACAATATGCGTCGGGCTTCACCAGGTTGGGCTTTAAAACGAACGGGGATTAATGAAAGATTTTTAAAGGTCCATACAGAATCGTACTGAACGGAAAGGGTTTGATAGGTAAGCTGGCCTGCGCCCTGTACCCATACAAAGCCCAGCAATAAACAACCAGGAAAACGCAGAGAAACCATTTATTAAATTTTACAATGTTGCTGCTATTCTTTTTCAGCAAAGGCAACGATTATCTTTGCTGCCTATGGAAAAGAAAGTCAGGGTTCGATTTGCTCCATCACCTACAGGTGGCTTGCACCTGGGTGGTGTTAGAACGGTTTTATACAACTATTTATTTGCTAAGCAACATGGTGGCGATTTTGTTTTGCGAATTGAAGATACCGACCAAAACCGTTATGTGGCAGGAGCAGAACAATACATACAGGATTGTTTGCAATGGTGCGGACTGGTACCTGATGAAAGCCCTTTACATGGCGGCCCCTTTGCACCATACAGGCAAAGCGAAAGAAAAGAAACTTACAGGCAATATGCAGAGCAACTGGTAGAACAGGGTAATGCTTATTATGCTTTTGATAGTTCGGCTGAGTTGGAGGAGATGCGTATCAAATATAAAACAGACGAAAATCCTGCTCCACAATACGACCATACACTAAGGGCCAAAATGCGTAACTCGCTTACCCTTGGTCAGCAGGAAGTTGAGGCCCTGCTAACAGAAGGCGCTCCGCATGTCATAAGGATAAAAATGCCTGTGAATGAAACTTTATCGCTGGTGGATTTAGTGCGTGGTGAGGTAAGTTTTAACTCTACCCAGGTAGACGATAAAGTATTGTTGAAAGCGGATGGTATGCCTACCTATCACCTTGCTGTGGTGGTGGATGACTACTCCATGAAAATAACCCATGCTTTCCGTGGTGAAGAATGGTTACCCAGCGCTCCGGTGCATGTATTGTTATGGAAGTATTTGGGTTGGGTTGAAGACATGCCGCAATGGGCACACCTGCCATTAATACTTAAACCGGACGGTCATGGAAAATTAAGTAAGAGAGATGGTGATCGCCTGGGCTTTCCCGTATTTGCAATGAATTGGGTTGACCCAAAAACTAATGAGTTAATTGCAGGGTTTAGAGAGCTTGGCTTTTTACCACAGGCCTTTTGCAACCTGCTGGCTGTACTGGGTTGGAACGATGGAACGGAGCAAGAGATTTTTTCTATAGAAGAATTGATCGAAAAATTTTCGTTGGAGAAAGTGCATAAGGGTGGAGCCAGGTTTGATTATGAAAAAGCAAAATGGTTCAACCACGAGTGGATAAAAAAATTACCAGCCAGCGAATACAGCAACCAGGTAAAGGAATTGTTTTTAAAAGAAGGTATTGAAATAACAGATGATGCAGCCTTTATTAAAGTGCTGGACCTTGTAAAAGAGCGTTGCATTTTGTTACCCGATTTTGTGCAGCAGGCTTCCTTCTTTTTTAAGGCACCTCAGCAAATTGATGTGGCTTCCATACAACCAAAATGGAGTGCCGACAAGGCCTTCTTCTTCGATATTTATTGCGAAAAATTAACCCTTGTTGAAAATTGGAATGCAGCAGATATAGAAACTTTATTGAAAGAAACTGCTGCAGAGAAAAATATAAAGCCCGGCGAAGTTCAACTGCCATTACGCATTATGCTGGTAGGTGGAAAATTTGGCCCGCCCGTGTTTGAAATAGCAGAAATAATTGGCAAGGCGGAGACCATTGGACGGATTAGAAAGGGATTGAGTGATTTAAAGGAATAACATACAAGAGCCTCGTATTAGATTTCGCCCCTGCGGGGCTAATCATTTTTTTAGTGGGCGATGTGCGATGGCCTTCGACCATCGTTGGTAGGTTACGCCCCTGCGGGGCTATCCTTTCCCTCACAACTTTTTTTTAGTGCAGTCATCTGCCCTTTAGTAACTAAAGATTTGTAGAAAAATTGACTGCCCAAAAGCGTTTTGCCCTGTAAGGGCAACAGATTCCGAAATGGCTATGGGCTAAATTTTCAAACTATTCCTATCTTTCTCCAAACTAACTACATGGATTTTATTTATAGAAATCGCATAGGATTTCTGCTGAACCAGCGACAATGCAAGTTTTCTCTTTTGGATCCCAGAACATTATAATGTAAAAAATTTGTTGTTTGTGGGCAAGCACATCCCTGAAAACGATGATGATGTGTTTCAACAGTTTAAAAGCTACCAGGTGTTGGATAGCACCACCACGCCAATGGCCAGGGAGAAAGGAGTTAAAATAATTTTATATAAAAACGGGAACGATAAAGTTAGCAATATGATAACCGAAGGCATCAGGCAAAAGAAGAGCGAATACCAACGATAGCACACCTTACCAAACTGAAACAATACCGGCAACACAGTCATGCATTACAGGCTATTTGTTGCTTACCATTAATTACTAATCAATGACATTGGCTAAAGA
>JANPPB010000491.1:0-12860 GCA_031428295.1 Segetibacter sp.
ACCACCAACCACCGGTAGATCTTCGAGGCTGATCTCGTTAAATTTTTTAATGAAGATGGACATATAACTTATTTTACTATGGAAGTTGAGAAGAAAGCACAAGAAATGATATGATAAGAATCAATACAAGTTCTGATAATGATTAGCAAAGGGTAATGGAAAAGTAGTTGGATATGCAAATGAAGGTCAAAACTTTTTCAACGATAATTATTTCTGGTCTCGTCCATCGGCTGTCGGCTATAATGCTGCCGGCAGTAGTAGTAATAAAGGACCTAATAATGCCGGCTATTTACAGATTGTAAAAAAATAGGCTTGAGACATTTATAGTACACAATCCAACCGTAAAAAAAGAACAGGTTCCTGTTGAACTGGTAACAGCTTCAGGTAGCGGTTAGACCCGCATGTTTAACCACCAGGTGCATTGGTACAAATTGACAAGGTTGCCAAAGCAAGAAACATTTCAACAGATATGGTAAAGCAATTAGTAGATAAGCAAACTGAAGAACCTTTACCTGGCATGTTTGAACCAACACCTGTAAACGTTTTACTAATATTGAATTGGAGAAATTGAAATAGTAAAAGAACGAAATGAAAAAGATTTTAATAAGCGCCGCAATAATGGTTATTATAGATGCAAGAGCGCAGGATACAATAGTGAGTGCACCAAATTCTTTAACCTTTAGTGGCTATATCGAAAGCTATTACACGTATGATTTTAATAAACCTGTAGACAATAACAGACCCGGATTTATTTATAGTCACAACAGGCACAATGAGTTTAACCTAAACCTGGGTTTTGTTAAAGGGAGTTATAGTGCAGAAAAAGTGAGAGCCAACCTTTCCATTGCAGCAGGAACTTATGTGAATGCAAATTATGCAACTGAACCGGGAGTATTAAAAAATGTATATGAAGCCAATGCGGGATTTAAAATTAGCAAAAAGAATTTATGGCTTGATGCAGGTATTTTTTCTTCGCACATTGGTTTTGAAAGTGCATTAGGAAAAGATAATGCAACACTTACAAGAAGCATAGTTGCCGATAACTCCCCTTATTATGAGGCAGGTGCAAAACTTACTTATACTACGGATGACAACAAGTGGTTATTAAGTGCCTTAGCATTAAATGGCTGGCAACGAATAAATAGAGTTAATGGAAATTCTCTCATGAGTTTTGGTACACAAGTAACCTACATGCCAAATGGTAAAGTAACATTAAACTACAGCACTTTTATTGGAACCGACAAGCCTGATAGTGCAAGACAAATGCGCTACTACCATAACCTCTATGGCATCTTCCGGGTGAGCGATAAATTTGGTATAACAGCAGGCCTGGACATTGGTAGCGAAGAAAAAAGCAAAACCAATTCTGAAATGAACATCTGGTACGCCCCCGTACTGATAGCTAAGTATAGCATTAACCCTAAATGGTCGTTAAGTGCTAGAGGTGAATATTACAAAGATGAAAAAGGCGTCATCATTTCAACCGGTACACCCAATGGATTTAAAACAACAGGTGTCTCTTTAAACATTGACTATGCACCAGCTAGTAATATGCATTTTCGTGTAGAAGGAAGATCACTAAATAGTAAGGATAATATTTTTACGAAGGGTACTACTTTTACAAACAGTAACTCTTTTATCACAACCTGCTTTGCTTTAAGTTTTTAAATGACAAATGAAACCGACGATAAAGAAAAAAGGGTTCAACAGTTTTTAGACCTTAACCATAAAAGCACCGGTGGTAAAGAAGCAGCAGATAAATCCCATTGGCAAGTGCCATTTTATTTTAGAACGAACCTCCCATTAAACTTACACCTGGAAACTTCCTTTCACCAGGGTAACAATGCTTTTGGCGGGAAGAACGATATCGGATTTGCTGACCTTGGTATCTTTTTTCCTGCATTCATCCGAAGCAGTGGAAAGGTAAAAATCAAACTCGTTAAGAATATCAGCGCCCGAAAAATCTACCTTAATGGGCTTCTCAGATGAATTGATTTAAGTTTTTACTAAGCGTAAACACTGTTGATCTGATATATTTTACTTTGGTGCAAAATATGGTGCAAATAAAAAAGCACCTAAAACTTGTATGTTCTAAGTGCTTAATTTAAGCTCCCCCTTCTGGACTTGAACCATCCCGGACGTCCGGGATGATTAACCCTGTACAAGTGGTACTCTAACCAAGTGAGATAAGAACCCGGCAGGTTGAAAAGAAGCATCACACAATAGTTCCAACAGCTTTTTGCTTTTCTGCCTTTTTATAAATCTCTCCATTTTCATTGTGTCCCCTTCGCTGCTGCTGCATTCAAAATTCGCCTTCAAAATCCAGGGTGTATACTTAGCAGTAAATGTGTCATAAATACCATTGTTATGTTCCCCGAGGCGCCTGGCAGGATTGGTTGAATACCCCACGTAATAGAAGTTGGAGGAAGGAGAATATAAAATGTAGATATAGTACATGGCACAAAAAAACCCGGCATTAAACCAGGCTTATTTTGCTCCCCCTTCTGGACTTGAACCAGAGACCCTCTGATTAACAGCCTAAAAAATTGGATGTCTGCATTAGTGTCTAAAATATGCTAAAATTAAATTTTACCTCTCATTTACAGTCTATTGGAATGCATTTTATTTTATTGTTGTTAATCATTTTATATCGTTTTTAATTAGATTTGTTTCGAAATTGTTACGGAGATGACACCATTTTGATCTGTGATCAGATGGCTAACAAAACAAACTGTATTTAAAAATGCCTGTTACCACAAGTATCTATTTAGACAAATCACATCCGGGCAAGGATGGGAAGTGTGGAGTAACGGTAAGGATCACTTATAATAGAAAGAATAAATACTTTAAAACAGATGTTAGGCTTACACCGGAGGATTTTGAAAAAGTAATGGGTGCTAAGCCACGGGGAAATTTTAAAGATATTGCCCTTGACTTGCAAGCCAAAGAAGCACGTGCCCAGGAAGTAATTAAGGATCTGCCCCTATTTTCTTTTCAGGCCTTTACAAAACGCTACAGAACCGATAAGCAGTATGAGGGCACTATTGACAATGCCTTCATTACTTACGCTAACCAATTGCGTTTGCAGGGGCGTATAGGCAGTGCCGTTAGTTATGAATGTGCTGGTAAAAGCTTTGCAGGCTATAAGACTAAAGTATTGTTTACTGATGTTACTTCACCATTTCTTGAAGGGTATGAAAAATGGATGCTTAATAAAAACAATAGCTATACAACCATAGGTATCTATGTAAGAAATTTACGCTGCCTGTTTAATACGGCTATCTTTAATGGAGACCTTCACCGGGACTATTATCCATTTGGCAAAAGAAAATATGAAATTCCATCGTCCGCAAATAAAAAGAAAGCACTGACTTTAACAGAGTTGGAAAGCATTTTTGAATACAAGCCTTTGGCCGGTAGTAACACTGAAAAATTTTTAGACTTTTGGAAATTTTGCTATCTCAATAATGGCTGCAATTTAAAAGACCTTGCACTATTGAAGTATAAAAATATAAAGGGAAACTTCATAGAATTTCATAGGTCAAAAACACAAATTTCAAAGAGAAAAGTAGAGCTGATCAGGGCTGCATTAACTGATGAAACCAAAGCAATAATTGAACGGCATGGCAATCCAGATAAGTTACCCGATAACTATGTTTTTACCATTCTTAAAAAAGATGAATCCCCGGAGCGTGTCTATCAGTTAATTCAGCAGTTTGTTGGCCTTGTAAACGACCATATGAAAATTGTTGCAAAACAATTGAACATAGATAAGCCTGTTACTTCTTATGCTGCAAGGCATTCATTTTCTACCATTTTAATGCGAAGCGGTTTCTCTACAGAGATGATCAGTAAAGCGCTTGGACATAGTAATATAAAGACAACAGCAGCTTACCTGGGGAGCTTTGAAGATGAAGCTATACTTGCAGCATCAAAAGCCTTGACTGCTTTTAAAACCGAGAGAAGCGATCAGAAATAATTGTATATGTTCCAAAGTAATAAATTTATTACCTTCAATTTTAATGAAATCGAGCGAACTGGTAAGGCTGCTTAAAAAAGATGGATGGTACGTAGTACGCCAAACTGGTAGCCACTTAATTATGCAACATCTTGTAAAAAAGGGTCAGATAGTTTGCCCATTTCATGCAAGTCACGAAGTGGGTAAAGGTTTGGAGCGTAAAATCAAAAAAGATGCAGGTTTAAAATAATTTATTTATGAAAGTAGAAATGATTGTAGAAAAAACAAATACAGGCTTTTCCGCCTATGCTGTAAAGCATCCGGTATATACCGTGGGTACCAACCTTGAAGATTTAAAGACAAACATGCTGGAAGCTGCTAATCTTTATTTTGCGAAAGACGGCAAGGATATTAATTATGAAGATTTAAAAATCACGTTGGATCTTCCTCAGTTTTTTGAGTTTTATAAAGTTATCAATGCCAAGGCGCTTAGCGAACGTATTGGTATAAATCAATCTTTATTGGCGCAATACATTAAAGGCAACAAAAAGCCATCTCCCAGGCAGACCAAACGTATTTTAACAGGTGTTCAACAAGTAGGTAAAGAGCTTGCGGCAATACAATTTATTTTATAAAAAAGCTTTATTGAATGCATCTTAAACTCAAAACTAATTGCATCAAATGAGCGAGATGGTTACCACAATTGTGCAACTGTTAGATCGGTGTAAAAACGAAGCCGGTGGGTTAACCTATGGAGGTTTTAAGGAAAGCAATGATCATATAAAATTTAATGTTAGTGATCAATCGGTTCGCTTTTTAAAAGCTGTTTTTAATGCTTACTGCGATCTCTTTAAATATGGTGAAGCCTTTATTGGTGGTGATGTGGAAGCAATGAAACAATACATACAAGAAAGGCTTAGCAGGTCCATTTCATTATCTGATAAGCCTACTTTAAAAAATTTCTACTTTGATATTTTAAAGAAGGAAGAAGCAAAGCTGGAAACAATCATAACCGCACTATCACCATTTGGTAATTACCATTTTCCAACCAAAGTTGAAGACTTAAAAGAACTTTGGCTTTTAGATATTTATTACAATCAGGAGCTGGTTGAGCTATTGAATTTGCACTTTGTAGATGAAGAACATAAGGTCTTTTTGTCTATCGAATTGGATGACATTTTTTCATCGGAAAAAATGCTCCAGGTGTATCAACTACATGCCAGCGAAGAAAAAATAACTTATTTACATGACCAGCTAAAAACAATAAAAAAATTAAACGATTTGCCTACACCCACAATGAACCAGCAAGATTCGTATGACGAAAAAATACTACACTGGCAGGAACAAATTGTAGGCAATAGTGAACTTAAAAGCCCTCCCTTATGTAACGCCCCAAGTATCAATAAAAGAGCTTTAATGTTTGCATATCATTACAAGCACCGCATATGTCCAAATAAATATCCATATAAAACCGGTTCTCACTGGTGGAATGAACATAGACAGCAAGGAAGATGGAAAATAGCTTTTTCAACTACAGATCTCAGCAACAAAGAAAAGTATAAGCCACCTACAATTGTTGAATTGAATTTGATTATTGAGATATTGGAAAGTGAGGAAGAATGGGAGGCAGTTAAAATTGCCAAAAATCAGCTATTTTAAAGTTGTTACATGTAACGTTACCGTAACTACCCTGTATTTGTTTGTTTTATTTATTCCTTTGGTTTGTAAAATCATATAAATGGAAACAAACATTCAATCTCTAATATTTACCTCACTAACAGTTCCCGATTTACGGCAATTATTTAGAAATGAAATCGAAAATTATTTCTCTGGTAATCCATTAACAACGTCGCACAATCAGAATCCACCAGATAAATTTATTACCATCCAGGAAGCTGCAAGCTTCCTTAATCTCTCGGTAAATACAATCTATGGCCTAACCAGCAGGCAAGTAATTCCTTTTATGAAGACCGGCAAAAAATTGATTTTCCTGGAGAAGGATCTAATAGCTTATATTAAAAATACCAGGCAAAAAACAGTAGCTGAAATTCAAAGCGAAGCCAATACTTTCTTGGCTAACCAGGGCACCCGCCGAAAGGTAGCTACATAAAAAAAGCTCCCACCACCACAGAAGAAGCTTAAAAAAACTACCAATAAAAACAACATTCCTCACTAATTAAAAAAGGGCGCTGCCTTATCAATTTTTATGTTAACAAAACAACCACCCTTAACCCTGAGAACCAATTTAAGCTTCAAATTTAAATTTATTTTTAGACGGGGCGAAAAATATTTTTCGGTTGGGTGAAATTCCCCAAAATAATGAACTTACATACTGACCCATTAAGTACACCCACTGAGACCGGTGCCAATATTGATTTTATTAAAAAGACCTTTGAATCGCTTCACCAAGATGCGGTAATATGGAAGGCTGAACGTCTTTGGACGGGCTCTATGAACCCGGATCAGCAGGCATCGGCTATGGACGACCTGGTTACAATGCTGCTTTGCATAAATAACGAAACCAAAAGGAAGGGTTATTTTGAGAGTATACCTGATCATGTGAACCCGATAATCCATACAGCAAGCAAGGAAAAAAAAGACCTGTCTTTTATATTGCAAGCTGAAAAGAGTAAGCTTAATAAGTTGCTTTCCAAAAATTCTGATTCCAATTTACTCGATCCATTAAAGCAACGAATTGTATCCCTCGAGGGAAAAATGTTATTATACCCTCACAATTTTCCACCCAAAATAACACCGGGTGAATTGAAGAAAAAAGTTTCGGAAAGACAGAAAGAACAGAAGGATAAGGAAGAGTCTGCCAGGCATAAAGCCAAACAACTTCACGAAATAGAAACTGCTGCAGATGCAGGTTTACCTGAAAATTTTGAAGGTAACAAAGACGATGTTTGGGATGCATTGAAGTATGGCATCTATGAACATGAAGGTGTTTATTATGTCCGTGGTACCGGTGGGGCTGACAAAGCAATCAGCAACTTTACGCTTAACATTCTAAACCATGTTTTACTAAGTGACGACCAAGCATCTCGTTTGATGAGTGCCAAAAACGTGTATGGATTCGAAACAATGTTAAACATCAATACAGATGATTTTGTAAGCCTTGGCAGTTTTAAAAAGATATTGGCCAGAAGGGGTGACTTCATTTTTAAAGGAAGTGATTTAGACCTATGTAGGCTACAGGAGTATTTGCAAAGGCACGAAGTAACAGCCAAAAGGGTTGAGGTTTTGGGATGGAATAATAAACAGAAATTTTGGGCATGGAGTAATGGGTTAACTGTTGTTAAGGATGATGGCAAGACTGAATTTTTGCCGGTAGATCAATTTGGGATAGTTGGCTTTGCTGGAAAGCAATATTTTATTCCTGGTTGCAGTATTATGTATCAGGATAAAGAAGGAATGTTTGTAAACGAGAAGAAATTTATATACGTAGAGCCAATAGAAAATTTTGGATTTGATGAATGGAGTCGGGTTATGTATGGCGCTTACGAAAGCAAAAGCATTCCCGCTATTTTGTTCTACATAGGCTCAATCTTTAGGGATGTAATTATGGCGAAGGTCCGCCGGTTTCCGCTGTTGAATTTGTTTGGCCCTCCCGGAGCTGGTAAAGGTGAAATGTACGATAGCCTGATGTACATGTTTGGTTTAAAACAGGATCAAATAATGTTGGGGGGTGCCACTACTGTCGTCGGCTTTATGCGAAAGTTTGCCCAATTCAAAAACGCGATTGTTGGACTCGACGAGTATAAAAACAACTTGTTGCCTAAGGTAATTGAAAGCCTTAAAAATCTTTATGATGGCATTGGTTACGAGCGTGGCAAGATGAGCAATGACTTTGCCACAGAAAGTACCCCGGTACACTGTAGTACAATAATAAGCGGCCAGGATATGCCAACGATCGAACCGGCTTTATTCATGCGTTGTATAACACTGCTTTTTCAAGAGGGTAAGTTTACCGAAAAGCAGCGTCGAGACTTTCAGAAATTGAAGAATGAATACGAGCATCATGGGCTCAGCTTTATTACTGCATCTCTTTTGATTTTTAGGCCAGTATTCGAAGAAAAGTTTAAAGATGTCTATACGATAGTCTTTAAGCAAACTATCAAAGAGGTAGGCAATATTGAGGTCGATGATCGCTTTATTATGAATATTAGTATTCTGCTTACTGTGATGCATATCACTAAAGAAAAGCTACAGTTTCCATTTACATATAATGAAGCCAAATCTTGGCTAATTGACAACATGTTGATCCAACATGGTATACTCTCTAACACTAACGAGGTTTCTAAGTTTTGGGCGATCGTTGAGAATTTATCTTACGAACGTAAAATTGATGATCACTTCTTGATTAAAGATGGGCATCTAATTATTTATATAAAAGCTATTCACCCATTTTATCAAAAGGAAATGATACAGCGCCGGGATATGAACTACCTAAGCGTTAGTACACTTGAATACTACCTAAAGCTGGATAAAACGGTATTCATTAAATATGACAAAATGCCTTTGCCATCAGGCAGTCGTCCGTATTGCCATCACTTTAAGTATAGTAAACTAAACATCGACTTGATCAGGGTGCCAACGCTTTTAGGTGAAACAAGTGAGGATCACAATTATAGGGTAAACCAGGCATATAAGGATGCGGGGGTGAACAACCTTGATCAGCCTGCCGCCGGTGGGGCAACCAACGTTTTGAATACATGGACAAAAGAATGTGAAGAGCTGCCTTTTCCTGTAAAGAAATAAAAAATTTTGTAAAACATATAAATCTAAAGATTATGGTTGGACATATTGGACACAATGGAACATACTTAATAATCAATTATTTATATTATTTATAAGCTATTTACTATGTCCAAGACTGTCCAACAGTGTCCAATGGCGGCCAAAATTCCAAATGTCCAAACGCAAAACTGGTTTTGCAGAGGGGGCTTTAAAAAAATAAAAATAAAATATTTAAAAATTGACAAGCAACAGCAATCATAAACCAACAATGAACAATCAAATAAAGAACACTACAGCAATCATTCAGGGTAGCTCCGGGCGTGGCGTAATCAATCAGCTCACAGTGGTTATCAACTACCGGGATATACCCGGACTAAAGGGACTACAGTTGAAAAAGAAAGAGGAGATAGAACAAGGAATAAAAGATCTATTGGCTTTCTACTTTGCTCCAGGAAATATAACCAATAGTAAAGTGATTGATCAAGAACAGATTGTGGTAAAGCTAACGACATAACCATGCAAATCATAACCAGCAAAGAAGATTGCATTGCACTCCAAAGCCTGCCTACCTGGTCAGGCTTTGCCACGTCCACCAACGGCGAAGTATACATAAAGTCAGCACTAATGAAAGGCAGCATGATTGGTGCATTTACGACTAATGGCAGCATTGTATTTTTGAATAGTGGTAGTATGGTTACATCACTACCCGGAACAGCCGGTGGAGTTGTTGATCTGTTAGTTGAGGTGGTCAACACCCCAACCAGCTATCACGCTGAGCATGATAGTTAGCATGTTCAACCATGGTCTCAGCAGACCATGCACGTGGCTGGGTGTAGTGTACCGATCAGGCTGTGCAACCTGGTCAAAAACGGGGCTCAGCCCTACAGTTGAAATACAAAACGGCCAGATCATATATGCCTCCAAAACAGAAAGGCGTTCGCTTGTTCTCCTTAGGGTGGGTAGTAAAATTTTCATTCAACATTTTGCCTTTTTTTTAGATATTATCTAATAAACATTGATAATCAATCGAAATTATTCAAAAAAGGTGAAAAGCTGTCAAAATTTTGGGCGATTTTGTGAGGCGTTTCTTTTATAAAAGGCAATAATCATTTCAAAAAGCAAATTAAAAACCTAAAAAAAATGTTGAGTTTAGACGTTTTAAGCCCTAATTCTAATGATAAGATTGCCCTGGTAATTTTTGGCAATGTTGCCTCTGGAAAGAGCACCTTTTGCAAAACAATTTTAACCATGCTGCCAGGCTATAATTACGTGTGCATCGATGACATTCGAAAAAAATGGTACCATAAGCATCCTGAGATGGAAGGTTTTGCCAGAGAAAAGAAATGTGAAGACGAATGCATCGATCAAATTTTAGCAAGTCGCTTGCTTGTTTGGGAAACAAGCGCTGCTTCGCTTTTATACAAGAGGATGAAGCTTCGTGTGAAAGTTTCATTTAAAACTTTTTACGTTTACATCAATTGCCCGCGGCATGAGTGTCTGCATAGGTTTGATAGAAGAAAAAAAGCAGGCCACAAACTATACTTGCCAAACTTTAGAAACAAGTTTTCCATTAGTGAGTTGATCAATCATTTTCATTGGATCCAAATAGATTTAAAACGTGACCTGGAGTTAGACTCTGAAACGCTAACACCTGATGAGATGGTGGAGGCTTTTTTAAATTATTTTAAAGAGATGTGAGCTTTTATTCTTTGTTTTGAAATAAAAAATGAATGGCTATTTTTCTGTAACACTGCCAACAAAAAAGTACATTAAGGCATGCCTGGTTAACCAAATGGGCGAAAGCCCTATAATGAATAGTAGGTCACGCTTTGGCGGTTATTTTGTTGACCTTTTGCAACGAAAGACCGATAAATTTGACCCTGTAAATGCCCGGTACAATACAAGCCTAAAAGTTTATATAAACAAACATTTGTATTATCAGCGTGGAGGAAATTTATTGAACAAAGACATCAAAAAATTTAATCAATTTGTGGAAGAAGACATAAAGTGTCGACTTCATTGTTTACTCGATTACTACAATTTGTTTCAGCCCGGTTTTGAACCTCACATAGCAAAAGTGCGGGAAAAGTTAGGGATAGATATTGAAGCCTGGAGCGATGATAGCATAAAGAAGGAATGGTACCGATATAGAAAGGAAGAAAAAAAGCCTTTGATTTATCTAAAGCAAACCGTACCGGAAATACAAAAATTTAATCCTGAAACGATGTTGTTTAATCCTGATCCTGGTTAATGTAAGATGTCCTTTTCATCGGTATTTAATATATAGAGTTTTACGGCTTACCATAACCCGGTAAGCCTTTTTTATGAGTGTACGTACCGATGTCATCAACCTTAATGTAAACGTCAATGGCAACTCAGCCCGGAATGAATTGAATGAACTCAGGAAGAAAGCAGGTGATACAAAAACTGCAATGGACGGCCTAAAAAAAGGTACACAAGAATATGCTGATAAGAAAGTAGAGCTGGCAAAGATTACTGCAGAAATGGGTAATCTAAAAAAACAAATTGGCCTCACTTCACTTACACAAAAAGAACTGTTAAGTGAAATGAATAAACTTAAATCACTTAAAGGCTCAGTTGAGCCATTTAGTAAAGATTGGAAAAATTACGATACTCAATTAAAGGAAGTTGTTGCCCGGCATAACCAGGTTAGATCAGGTGTTGAGGGTATGCAATCAATTTTTTCTAAAGTGTCACCTACAATTAGGCAATTTGGTTTATTAGCGATTGCATCTTTTGGATTTCAAAGTTTGAAAGGCGGTATATCCAATATCATAAGCGCCACCACACAATTTCAAAAATTTAGCGCTGTTTTAAAAATTGGTTTGGGTAGCGAAAGTGAAGCAAACAAAGCAATGATAAACATTCAGCGGTTTGCCGCTGAAACACCTTTTCAAATTGATGAGTTGACCGGGAGCTTTGTCAAATTTGTAAATCGCGGGTTTAAACCTACGATCAATGAAATGACAAAGCTTGGTGATCTTGCATCAAGCCAGGGCAAAAGCTTTGATCAATTAACGGAAGCTATTTTAGATGCGCAAACCGGCGAATTTGAAAGATTAAAAGAACTGGGTATAAGAGCATCAAAAGCAAATGGTGAGGTTACGCTTTCATTCAGAAATCAAACGCTTGTTGTAAAGCAAAATGATGAGGCTATAAGGAATGCAATTATCTCTTTTGGTGCTATGGAAGGCATACAAGGTTCAATGGCTGCAATTAGCAAAACCCTTGGTGGCCAGATAAGCAACCTTAAGGATAGTTTCGATCAGTTGTTGGTACAAATCGGCCAAAAGCTTGCACCGGTTTTCAGTTCTGTAATTAGCAGTCTTCTAAGTTTTTTGAATGTCTTAAGAAGTTTACCGCAATGGATAAGCGATAATAGTACAGCGCTTAGCCTGATGGTTATTGGAATAGTAACACTTAACGGGGCACTCATTAGATCTTCTTTTTTAATTGCAAGGGATACTGCTTTAAAAATTATCAATGCCACAGTAACACGGGCGGGTGCAATAGCATCAAACTTGGCAGGTGTAGCTACCGCCGCATATGTGGTTATAACCAGTTTACTTACCAGAAGCATTACGCTTGCCGTTGCTGCACAAAGGCTATGGAATATAGCAATGACTGTAGGAGCCGGACCAATTGGCGTTATTATTACTTTGATAGGTGCATTGGCAGTAGGTATTTCATTGTATTTAAATCGTACTAAAGAGATGTCTGTAGTACAACAAAGGTTAAATCTTGAATTAGAGAAAAGTAAAAAAATTGGTGAACTCACTGCTGAAATTCAGGAGTCTTCCAATAAGAGCATAGCCGAAACGGTAACTAAGCTGAATGAGTATAGAAAGGCAGCACAGGACACAAATAAAAGCGATGTTGAACGCAAGAAGGCTATCCAGGGAATTATAGATATTAATCCAACTTACTTTAATGGCCTTGACCTGGAGGCAGTAAAAACAGGTGTGCTTACTACAAAAGTTGACCAGTACACTGAGGCGCTAAAGACAGCAGCTCAGCAGAAAGCAATTTTTGATAAGCGTGTGCAACTTGAACAGGAAAAGTTAGGCTTTGAACAAAAATTAAGTAAACAATCAACTGTTTTTGGGGCGGATGGTAAAGCCATAAAATTTGGACAAAAACA
>JANPPB010000492.1:0-2183 GCA_031428295.1 Segetibacter sp.
TGTTGTTGCCTTTTAATGCAGTTGCCAGGTTGTTTGCTTCCTGGCTTACCTGTGCACTCATTTCAATCAGGCGCTGCACTTCTTTACCCAGGGAAAAACGTTCCTTTGATTCCTTATCATAAGTATCCTCAACCTTTTGCTTAAACTCTGTAATGTTGGTTTTTAAAGGTTCGAGTATCTGGCGAATACTGTGCTCGTTGCTTTCGGAAAACTTCCTGGAATTATTGTCCAGTATTTTTTGCGCCAGTTCGCTAAACTCAAGTTTAAATTGTTCTCTAAGCCTGAGTATATCGTTTTGCTGGTTGTCAAGTTTTTCGCGGTTGCTTTTAAGTTGAGCATACAGGGTGGCTTTGTCTTCGTTTGCTTTGTTCAACTGAGTGTATCGCTCTTCCAGTTGATTGGTCAAATGTGCAACCGTTTGCTGCGACTGCTCGTGCAGCGCATGAGAACGAACATAGTTGGTTTGCACCTGGTTTATATCGGCTGCTAACTGCTTGTTGTTTATTCTAAGCTGGTTTAATTCATTCGTCTGTTGATTGCCAAGTTGCCTTATTGCAAGGCTTTTATTTTTTTGTATCAACCATGCTATTATAAATCCAATTGCCAGGCTGGTTATTACTAAAATTGTGTTCAAGATTTCCGTTGACATAAACCATTTTGTGTGCAAATATAGAAATGCTGTTATCTTCCGGCACTTCATGCCTTATGAGATTACCGGAATTGTTTAATTTAATATTGCACATACAAGTTATTGTGTCATTACACGAACTTGGTTACATTAAAAAAATTAGAATTTCTTAATGTGTTGTAATTTTTCATGCTAATGTTATAGTCTTATGCGTAAATTATTATTGCTGAATGTATTTGTGATCATGGTACTTTTAGGAGTTGCACAACCGAATAAAAAGGCTTTACCAAAACCAATGATTGATGCCGATTCGTCGTTTTATACTAAGTTGAAATACCGGCTTGTTGGACCGTGGCGCGGAGGCAGGAGCGCTGCCGTAACGGGTAGCTTCAAAAATAAAAACACTTTTTATTTTGGCGCAACCGGTGGCGGAGTTTGGAAAACGACTGATGGCGGCAGCAACTGGAAAAATATAAGTGATAAATATTTTGGCGGAACAATCGGCTCTGTTGCGGTAGCGCCAAGCGATGAAAGTATTTTATATGTTGGTGAGGGTGAGAACACCATGAGAGGAAATGTGGCAGAAGGTTTTGGAATATGGCGCAGCGATGATGGCGGACGAAGCTGGAGAAATATTGGATTAAAAGATACACGACATATCACCCGCATCGTTATTCATCCAAAAAACCCTGATATAGTTTGGGTGGCTGCATCAGGTCATTTATTCGGGCCTAATGATGAGCGGGGTGTTTATAAAACAATTAATGGTGGTTTAACATGGCAGCGGATTTTGTTTGCTAACAATCAAGCCGGAGCAATTGATCTTGTTATGGAACCCGGAAACCCTCAAACCCTTTATGCAAGCACCTGGCGTGTAATACGTACCCCATTCAGTTTAGAAAGCGGTGGTGAAGGAAGTGCTTTATGGAAGAGTACAGACGGTGGGGAAACATGGACAAACCTGATGGATAAAAAGGGAATGCCAAAAAAAGAAACGATCGGTATTATTGGTGTTACAGTTAGTGTAACAAACCCAGAAAGAGTGTGGGCGATTATTGAAGCAAAGTCGGGCGGATTATACAGAAGTGATGATGGCGGAGAAACATGGAGCAAACAAAGTGATGATGCAAACATTCGGCAGCGGGCGTGGTATTATAATAAAATATTTGCCGATCCCAAAAATGAGAATACAATCTATGCTTTGAATGTAGGCTTTTACCGCAGCAGGGATGGGGGTAAAACCTTTCAGCCCATTCCTACTCCCCACGGCGATCATCACGACCTGTGGATTGATCCTGAAGATGCTAACAGGATGATTGTTGCGGATGATGGAGGCGGACAAATAAGCTATGATGCCGGTGCCAACTGGAGCACTATGAATAACCAGCCCACTGCACAGCTTTATCGTGTTTCAACAGATAATCATTTTCCATACCGCATATTGGCAGCGCAACAGGATAATAGTACTTTGAGAATATTGAGCCGAACTTATAAAGGTGGAATTACTGATCGCGATTGGGAGCCCACTGCAGGTGCTGAGAGTGGATACGTTATA
>JANPPB010000493.1:0-2687 GCA_031428295.1 Segetibacter sp.
TGGCTTTGTATATGCAACGCATATTCCCCTGAAGCATCGCTAAAATAAGCAATGTGCTTACCATCGGGCGACCATGCAGGATACTTTTCATGCACACCCGGTGTATTGGTAAGATTGAATGCATCCCCTTTTTGAGCAGGTAGGGTAATAATTTCGCCGCGGTAATCCAATACTACCCTTGCGCCTGCAGGAGATATGTCGCCACTACGAATGTATTGGTCGCCTTTTACAAAGCGGGGTCGCAAATCCAGGAGATCAGCGGCAATACCAACCTTTATCCGGGTGATGTTATTCTTTGCAACATTGTAAAAGTGTAAGTATCCCGCCTGCGAAAAAATGATATCGTCTGCACTGCCTTCAAGGCTCGAAACCGGTAGACCGGAAAATTTACTCAATTGGTCAACTGCTTTTGTAGATGGGTCGTAGCTGTACACATTAAACTCCCCATTTCGGTCGCTTCTAAAAAATACTTTGTTGCCTTTCCACACGGGCTTTGAGTCGTTGCTGCCACCGTTGGGCTTTGGAATTTCGGCTACTTTATGGCTCTTGATATCGTATAGCCAAATGCGGCTCATGGTGCCACCACGGTAGTTTTTCCATTGTTCAAACCTGTCCGCTATTGTAGTATAAGCAATGCTGTTTCCATCAGGGCTATACGATGCCCAAAATGCATTGGGTATGGGCAATTGCTCTTCGGCACCTGTAGCTATATCTACCGTAAACAACTGGAAGTAACGGTTAGTGAAAGAATTTCTTTGTGAAGCAAATAAGACTTTTTTGCCATCAGGCGTAAAATCACGAACCAGCTCAGCGCCGGGATGCCAGGTCAACCGTTTTGGAACACCACCTGAAACAGGTACAATAAATACATCCGTGTTACCATCGTATTGTCCGGTAAAGGCAATTGTATTGCCGTCGGGAGAAAATACCGGGTTTGATTCACTTCCATCGCTTACCGTGATTCGCTGGGGGTAGGAGCCATCTTTATTGGCAACCCACAGGTCCTCAGCATAGATGAACGCAATATGATTTTTGCTGATGGCAGGTTGCCATAGAAGTCGTGTGTCATTGGTGTTGATGGCATATGAATCATTAACAATGAATGAAAGAAGTACAACGGTTGCTAAAAATAAATGACGTGTCATAAAATTTTTTAAAGGCATTAAAAAAAGGATGTTCATAATGATAATAACTACCAAAACAGCCATTAGGCTTAGGCTGCCCTAAACTATGCAATTCTTTTTTATAAGTTAGTTAGAAAGTGAGCCCAATCGATTATTTCCCTGAAGACTCCGGGGGTATCTCTACATGTGCTATTTCAGGAGACGATGCCGGGCCATTTCACTTACAAATGCTACAAAAACCACCTGCATTTTACTTTGATAAATTTGTAATTCAACTATCTTCGCTGCAAAATTTTGCTTATGAATTTGCATGAATACCAGGCTAAAGAATTGTTGAAAAGATACAATGTACCTGTGCAGGAAGGCATTGCTGTAGATAATGTAATGGCCGCAGAAGAGGCATATCGCCAAATAAAAAACGACACCCATAACAATTTTGCAGTTGTAAAAGCCCAAATTCATGCAGGGGGCAGGGGTAAGGGAAAGATTAGAGGAAGCGAACAGCGTGGTGTGGCTGTTGGTAAAAGTCTCGAAGACATTACAAACATTGCCAAGGGGCTTTTAGGAGGCACTTTGGTAACCATACAGACCGGTGAAGCGGGTAAAAAAGTAAATAAAATTTTGATTGCCCAGGATGTTTATTACGGAGATACCAACAAGACAAAAGAGTTTTACCTGAGCATTTTATTGGACCGGGCAAAAGGTCAAAATGTTATAATGTACAGCACCGAAGGCGGTATGGACATTGAAGAAGTTGCCCACAACACACCTGAAAAAATTTATAAAGAGTTGGTTCATCCCGGTGGCGCATTACAGGGTTTTCAGGCCCGCAAAATTGCTTTCAATTTTGGATTAAGTGGAGAAGCATTTAAAAACATGGTAAAGTTTGTAACCAATCTATATAATGCGTATGTAGGGCTGGATTGCAGCATGCTGGAGATTAACCCATTATTTAAAACCAGCGACGATAAAATTATTGCGGTAGACTGCAAAATGGGATTGGATGAAAATGCGCTTATGCGCCACAACGATCTGGCTGCAATGAGAGATGTAAATGAGGAAGACCCAACCGAAGTTGAAGCCGGCCAATACAACCTGAACTTTGTAAAACTTGATGGTAACGTGGGCTGTATGGTAAATGGTGCCGGTCTTGCCATGGCAACCATGGATATGATTAAACTAAGCGGTGGCGAACCCGCCAATTTTTTAGATGTAGGTGGTACTGCTAATGCCCAAACCGTTGAGGCAGGTTTTAAAATCATAATGAAAGACCCTAATGTAAAAGCTATTCTCATTAACATATTTGGTGGTATTGTGCGTTGCGACCGTGTGGCAGCAGGTGTTATTGAAGCGTATAACAAAATGGGCAATATCGATATTCCCATTATTGTTCGCCTGCAGGGTACCAATGCTGTAGAAGCTAAAAAGCTTATTGATGAAAGCGGGCTCAAGGTGCAAAGCGCCATCCAGTTGAGCGAAGCGGCAGATTTGGTGAAGAAAGCGGTAGCGTAAGGAAGTTGTAAGTTATAAGTAAAAAGTAAAAATCCTGTCAGTTTACATGAC
>JANPPB010000494.1:0-1532 GCA_031428295.1 Segetibacter sp.
TTCTTGGATGCTTTTTATCCCTGTGCCTTCCATACATATAACCTCCACCGGCACCTATTGCGCCTCCAATTAAAGCGCCTTTACCTTTTTTACGGCTTACAATTGCACCGGTAGCAGCGCCTGCACCAGCACCAATAATGGTACTTTTTTTCTTGCGACTGCTGTTGGTTTTAGTTTTAACCTCTGTAGTTTGTGCTGTAGCAAAAAAGGGTGCTAAAATGTTTGCGCCCAGGGCCATAAGTAATATTAAGAATAGCTTCTTCATACAAATTGTGTTTTTAATGGTGATTGTTATTAGTCAGTCAATAGCTTACTAAAATCAGACCATTCTCCTTGCTTATTATTCTTCTTCCAATTGTTATTCCAATTATCTTAATTGGAATTTATATTTGTTTTGATACAATTTCGCCTTCCACTTGCCAAAATTTCGCCATGCAAAAAAGTAGAGACTTTTTAAAACAATCAGGTGCAGTTGCATAAGGTAGCCTGCCGACCCGGTTGCAAGCATCACTACCAGCTTTAATAATCTCAAATCGATCATGGATTAATGTAAAAGGTTCCGGGTACAACTGTCTTTTAAATTGACGTAAAAAGAAATAGTTAACTGCATCAAATTTGATACACAGGTAAGCTGAAATGCTTACTATGTACTGATCTTTAAAAGCCTGCCCAATTGTAGCGGGCTTTTAATATGTTTGTCAAATTATACCATCGGTTCCGTATAAATTTTTTATACCGGCATTTAAGAATTATAGTAAATTGATTGCATGAAATCATTGGTATGTATCACACCCGGCGTGTTAAATTATGCTATAAGTGCCTTGCCGCAGCCTGCAAAAGAAATGGCGATTATTAAAATTAAACGCATTGGCATTTGTGGTACCGACTTACATGCTTTTGAAGGAACACAGCCTTTTTTTGATTACCCAAGAATTTTAGGACATGAGCTTTCCGGTGAGCTAATATCCTTTGATGATGCGCCAGGTTTTTCTATAGGCGAAGCTGTAACCTTTATTCCATACTTTAACTGCGGTACCTGTATTGCGTGCCGAAATGGGTTGCCTAATTGCTGTGTACACTTAAATGTTTGTGGCGTGCATTCTGATGGTGGCATGGTGGAGTATTTGTCTGTCCCATCGTATGCATTGGTGCATGGAAATGGGTTGAGTTTTGATGAATTGGCATTGGTAGAACCATTAGCTATAGGAGCACATGGAGTTTGCAGGGCCGCTATTACAGCCGGTGAATTTGTATTGGTTATTGGGGCTGGTCCCATTGGTTTGGGTACTATGGAATTTGCACGTATTGCAGGTGGTAATGTAATTGCTTTGGATGTGAATGAAAGAAGGCTAACATTTTGCAGGGAGCGACTGAAAGTTGCCCACACAGTTAATGCGCTGGATGCTGATGTTAACGAACAATTAGCTGCAATTACCCGTGGTGATATGCCCACTGTTGTCATGGATGCAACTGGTAATTTGAACGCAATAAACAATGCTTTTCAATACATGGCCCATGGAGGCAGGTATGTG
>JANPPB010000495.1:0-7614 GCA_031428295.1 Segetibacter sp.
GCTTTTATTGAATAATCATAGTAATTATTCACAATTAAATAAGATTTAAAAAGCCTGTTTTATAAAAAATAAAATATTTTTAACCTCTTGTTATACTTTCAATTATTTTATTAACTTGTGCCTTCTGTTTTTTAAATTTTGAAATAACAGAAACAAACTTTTTACAATAAATAAAATTAACAAACACAAAACCATTTTTTTAAACCTCACTTTCTAAAAAATTGAATTTTATGGCAGACGTTAGACCAACTGCAACAGTTAAACCGGTAACATCGGTTCAAGCAAAAAAATCAGGTAATTCTATTTCATGGTTAGCGCCATTGTTATGTATTATTTTAGGTTATGTTATTTGGAGATTTGTAATGGGAGCAGATGCCAACTTTGCTAAGCCAGCAGGCGGTGGTTTTTGGCCAGCACACGAAGGCCCAAAATCAAACTTTGCAAAAATGTATGAAGGTGGTATTATCGTACCAATTCTTATTGGTTGTTTTTTAACTGTTATGACCTTTGTTATCGAAAGATTGTTAACTGTTAGCCGTGCAAAGGGTACAGGTAGCATTGAAGAGTTTATTAGAAAAGTTCAGTTCAACTTATCAAATAAAGAAATTGATAAAGCTATTGCCGAATGCGACAAGCAAAGAGGTTCTGTTGGTAATGTAATGAAAGCCGGTTTGCGTAAATACAAAGAGATGATCAGCAATACTGATTTGGATACCGAACAAAAGGTATTGAACATTCAAAAAGAAGTTGAAGAAGCCACTGCTCTTGAATTACCAATGTTAGAGAAAAACCTGGTATTTCTTTCAACAATTGCCTCCGTAGCAACATTGTTGGGATTGTTGGGTACGGTATTAGGAATGATCAAATCCTTCTCTGCATTAGGCGAAGAGGGTGGAGCAAATGCTGCGAGTGAGCTTTCAAAAGGTATCTCTGAGGCTTTGTACAATACAGCTCTTGGTATCGGTACTTCAGCTATCGCCATCATTTTCTACAATATGTTTACTACAAAAATTGATGCTATAACTTACGGTATTGATGAGTCTGGATTTACATTAACTCAAAGCTTTGCTGCTAATTACAAATAAGCAGTATGGAATTTCGGGGATTATGTATCTCATTGATGAACATCAAAAAGTAAATTAAAATGTCAAGACCCAAAATATCCAGAAACAGTACGAACGTTGATATGACGGCTATGTGCGATGTTGCCTTTTTATTACTGTCATTCTTCATTCTTACAACAAAGTTTAAACCGGCAGAAGCAATTTCTGTTACTACTCCCAACTCAGTATCATCCAAAGTAGCCCCTGAGAAGGATGTTACCCTGGTTACGATTACCAAGGACGGTAAGGTTTTTATTTCGCTTGATAATGAATCGGTAAAAGAAGAATTGGCCAACCAGTTGAATGCATCAAAAGGTGCAGGGCTAAGTCCGGCCGATATTAAGGCTTTCAAAAAAGCAAGCTTTTATGGATCACCGGTCAGCCAGCTCAAATCTTTTCTTGCCATTCCCTCAGACCAGCTAAAAGGTGATGCATTGCCAGGGATACCTGTAAAGGATACTTCTAACAACGAGGTAATAGATTGGATGCGTAGTATTGTTACTGCACATGCTAACCTTAACGAAAAAATGAACCTCATTGTAAAAGGTGATAATCTTGCAAAATATCCCCAATTTAAAAATGTTATTACCGCCTTTAAAAAGGCTGACCAGTTTAAATTTCAAATGATTACTAATCCTGAGGGTATCCCTAGTGGAACTGACCTTTGGAGAAAGTATATGAAAGGTGAGAAAGTGGGAGAATAATTGTTTGCTATTTTGTAACTAACTAAACTATATCTATCATGGCAGAAATGGATACCTCCGGTGGGGGCCACCATAAAAAGGGGCCCGGAGTAAAAAAGTCGAAGAAGCAGTCAACCAGGGTGGATTTAACCCCAATGGTAGATCTTGGCTTCCTGCTTATTACGTTTTTCATATTTACAACCACAATGAGCCAGCCAACAGCTATGAAGCTGTTTCTGCCGAAGGATACTGACAAACCTGAAGAGCAGAATAAGGCCAAAGAAAGTGGGGCTCTTACGCTATTGCTCGGTAGCAACAGTGCTGTTTATTATTACGAAGGCCAGTTAGCAGTTGATGCTGGTCAGAATAATTTTAAAAGTAGTACCATGAAGCAAATCAGGGATATTATTATCGATAAAAAGAGAAGAACCCCTGAGAAAGACCTGGTAATTGTTATTAAGCCGAGTAACAATGCATCATATAAAGATGTAATTGATATCCTGGATGAAATGACCATTAATGACATTAAACGTTATGCTTTGGTTGATATACTCGATATTGAAAGTGACCTCATTAAAGCCACAGAGGGTGCCGCAGGTACGCCTCAATAAAAAGTCTGTTTTCTTGTATGGAAAATTTCTATAAAAGCATCTAACTAAAAAGCATTCAAAATGGAATCAAATAAAATTTTACAGGCTGATTTCCTCGATATCATTTTCGAAGGCCGTAATAAGGAATATGGAGCTTATGAGCTTAGGAAAAGCTACAATAAGAGAATAACCAGGGCATTGGTGACTATGATAGGCATTTGTTTGCTCGTTTTTCTTACTGTATTGTTGGCCAATGATAATGATAATGGCAAAAACAAGATTATTGTGCAAGACGTTCAGTTAGAGGATATTAAGAAGCAGGAGGAAAAGAAACCTGAGCCACCGCCACCGCCACCACCTCCCAAGCAGGAACCACCAAAAGTGGAGATTGCAAAATTCACACCTCCTCAAATTGTAAAAGATGTTGAGGTGAAGCCTGAAGATGAAATTAAAGAGGTTGAGAAACTGGAAGATGCCAAGATTGGTGTCATTAACCAGGAAGGTATTAAAGATGAAGGATTGGTAGCGCCACCGGTTGAAGATAAAGGTACCGGTGTTGTGGAAGCTCCTAAAAAAGTAGAAGAAGATTACGACAAAGTATTTACAAAGGTTGAAAAGGAAGCCAAGTTTCCAGGTGGTCCTGAAGGCTGGAGAAGATACCTTGAGCGGAACCTGAATGCCAACGTTGCTGCTGATGATGGTGCTGCTGTTGGAAACTACTCAGTAAAAGTTCAGTTTATAGTTGATAAGGCCGGAAACATTAGTAATGTACAAGCTATAGATAAGCCTAAAGGATGCCCTAGCTGTGCACCCGAAGCTGAAAAAGTTATTAAAAGAGGTCCTAAATGGGAACCAGCGGTACAAAATGGAAGAAACGTAATTTACCAGGCTATTCAATTTATCACCTTCCAGGTGGCTGAATAATAGCATTAGAAATGTTTAAAAAAGATCCTCCCTTGTGGAGGATTTTTTGTTTTACCAAAAGCCGTTAGTTTTGGCCAAATAAAACTTTAATGCTCGGAAAATTATCTGGTTGGGAAGATACAATTGTAGCCCTTGCTACTCCGCAGGGCATAGGAGCAATTGGTGTGATACGCCTTAGTGGAAATGAAGCAATTGAGATTACCGACCAATTATTCCCATCAAAGAAGTTATTTGAACAGTCCTCGCATACCCTTCATGTTGGATTGCTTAAAGAAGGTGCTAACGTTTTAGACCAGGTAGTTATTTCCATCTATAAGAACCCGGCATCGTATACTGGCGAGGATGTAATAGAAATATCATCTCATGGCTCTCCTTATGTGTTGGAGAAGATTATTAAAGCAATAACAGCTAAAGGAGCCAGACTTGCTAAACCCGGAGAATTTACCCAACGAGCGTTTTTAAACGGTAAACTTGATCTTACTCAGGCAGAAGCGGTAGCCGACCTAATATCCAGTAATACAGAGGCGAGCCGAAAGAACGCCTTGCAAAATATTCGTGGAGGTTTCTCTTCGGTCTTAAAGCATTTGAGAGACCAATTATTGAGTTTCTCAGCCTTGATTGAATTGGAATTGGATTTTAGCCAGGAGGATGTTGAATTTGCTGATAGAACTCAGTTGTCTACGTTATTGCAGACAGCCGCCAAAATAACCAGCGAATTGCTTTCATCTTTCTCATTAGGAAATGTCATTAAAAACGGTGTTCAGGTAGCCATTATTGGCAAGCCCAATTCGGGTAAGTCAACATTACTAAATACTTTATTAAATGAAGAACGGGCCATTGTTAGCCCTATTGCCGGTACTACCAGGGACACCATTGAGGAAGTGCTTAACATTGATGGTATTCTTTTCAGGTTGATTGATACAGCCGGCATAAGAGACAACTCAAACGATAGCATAGAAAGTATTGGCATAGAACGAAGCCTTGATAAAATGAGGAAGGCGGATGTAGTAATTTACTTGTTTGATGTAAATGAATTGAGCAGCAAAGAACTTTTGTTAATGATGAAAGAAATGGAAGCTGAAGGAATAAAGTACTTGCTTGCCGGTAATAAGATTGATGTTGCAAACACAAATGATTTAGGAGAAAAGTTTGCTGAAATTCCGATCCTATTTATTTCAGCAAGCCAAAAGAAACATATAGATACTTTAAAACAACGATTGGTTGATGTTGTAATTGGAGGCGAGATACAAACCGAGGGAACTATAGTGAGTAATGCCCGTCATTACGAAGCACTGCGAATGGTGAATGAATCTCTTAAAGAAATAAAGTCTGCAATGGAGCAGCAAATATCAAGTGACTTGCTTTCATTAGACATCAGGCGATGCCTCTACTACCTGGGAGAAATAACGGGTGAGATTACCAATGAGGATCAACTGGATTATATTTTCAGCAAATTCTGTATCGGCAAGTAATTATCTTTCTCTTGTTTCATAAGTAGTTGTTATTGTTAGCTTTCAGAGTTAATATCCTTCTTTTGTTTGTTGCCAAACTACTCTTTTTTACCTATATGTGTTGTCTAATTGTTACCCTGATTTGTTGTCCACTATGTTTGGCAACAGAAATTCAGTAAGAAGGGAAAGGATGCTACACATAGCTACACCCTGCAACAGTTGGCAACAAAGTGCAACAATATGAGTAGCAACATTCGCTTAGAAAAAACCTGCCAGCATTGCAGTTAAAACTTCATCGCCAAAACGACTGTTACTCAGTTCTGTTCTGATAACTGTGCTAAGAGAGCATACAAAGACCGCATCAGGTCAAAGAAAATTGAAGTTGCTTTCCAAAAGGAAAATGAGCAAAAGCCCTTCAATCCCATTGTTACCCAAAAAGAGTCTTTAAGTGTAAAGGAAACTTGCCAGTTAATCGGGGCAAGCAGATGGACCATTTACAGGTTGATTGATGGAGGCACTTTAAAGGCTTCCAAGTTGGGTAGCCGTACCATCATTGCAAGAAATGAAATCAATAATCTTTTTAAATAACTGAAAGAATGAAAGTAACACTCCGCCAAAGGCTGAAAGGTGATAAAGTCACTTTGTACCTTAGACTACTATCATCAGGGCAAATGCAATTATGAACACTTGCAATTAATTCTTATACCGGAACCGGTAAAAGGTAAACTTACAAAAGAGCAGAAAGAGGAGAACCGAAAAAACCTATCACTTGCAGAAGCTATCCGCAGCAAAAGACATTTGGAGTTGCAGAATGGTATTTATGGTTTCCAAGACCAGGGTAAAATGAAAGGTAGTTTCCTTCGCTACTTTGAATATCTCACAGAGGCCAGAAAAGACAGTCAGGGAAATTACGGCAATTGGGATAGTGTTATGAAACACTTGAAAAAGTATTGCAAACATGATGTTACTTTTTCTCAAGTTGATAAAGCATGGTTGGAAGGCTTCAAAGAATATTTGATGAAGCAAGCCCGTACACCAGCCAATCAGCCACTATCTCAAAACTCCCAAAGTTCTTATTTCAATAAACTAAAGGCTGCATTAAAGCAGGCTTTGAAAGATGAAATCATACAGCGTAACCCTGCCGACATCATTGAAGGGATAAAGCCCGGTGATACTGAAAGAGAATTTTTGACACAAGAGGAATTACAGGCAATGGCTAAAGCTGAATGTGATATACCACAAATGAAAACAGCTTTCCTATTCAGTGCCTTAACTGGTTTGCGTTGGAGTGATATTCAAAAATTGTCATGGGCAGAAATGCAACACTCTGATGATATTGGGCATTACATACGTTACACTCAAAAGAAAACTAAAGGTTCTGAAACATTGCCTATATCTGAACAGGCTTTTGGTTTTTTAGGTGAAAGAGGCGAACCAAACGAAAGAGTTTTTTTAGGTTTGAAATATTCAGCATGGCACAATATGCGATTGCAGCAATGGGCAATGAGAGCAGGTATAAGCAAGTCAATTACGTTTTACTGTGCAAGGCACACCTACGCAACATTACAATTAACTTTAGGTAGTGATATTTATACAGTATCAAAAATGTTAGGGCATAAGCATTTAAAGACAACAGAGATTTATGCAAAAGTAATTGACCATAAAAAGAAGGAAGTTGCAAACCGTATTAAAATAGATTTATAGTAATGGAAGTAAAAATATTAGATAGCATCATACACGGAGATTTAAAACCGTGGAAACTTGATACAACCGACACAAGGAGGTTTACAGAATTGGTGAAAGCTGCAAAAGCAGCTTCACCCAAAACAAATGCTGTGTTGCTTTCGCAACTCATAGCATTGTTGGCAGATTACCCAACGGTGAAAAATACTTTGACTGATGAAGTCATAATCAACATTCCATTGCAACCGCTTTTATGCAAAATAGATTAGCCAAAATATAAAGATGCAGTTACTAATTTTTATTATTTAATAATCACCGGTGAAACACTTCGTGTTTACAATTCAGTTTTGCAGCAAGCTGCAAACTGGACTAAGTTAGTTGATATTCGCTATCAGGTTGGCAAGACCCTTGCCAATGTAAGAGTATTAGCAAAGCAGGTTTCATTAGAATTAAATGAACAGGGCTTTACAGCCGTTCCTGATGCACAAAGTAGTTTTGTTCACTTCGCTTTGTATTACTTAAAACAAAGCCTCATTCAGCTTTATTTTAGTGTGCAAGAACAGTTCAAAGCCAACTTGCCACAGGTAACAACTCTTGAAGATTTTTACTTGTTGGATTTAGAAGAACCAGTTTCAAACATTGTGTATTTAGAATTTATTGCACTACCCAACTAAAGCAGCCTGGAGCAAAATTCAAACAACACAATTAAGGATAAAATTTCCTTTGGCTTTACAGGCGATAAAGAACGGCTGAAAGCTGCCATCATTCAACTATGCCAGAAAATAGATTTGCTGATAGATGGGAAAACCAGTTCAGATGATTTGTTTGCAGTGCTTACCTCAAGGGATTTAGAAGCCAGTACAACAAAGATTTACTTAGGTTGTGAAACAACACAGTTCCGCTACATCATTGATAAAATTGCTTTGCAATTTACCAACCTCACCCTGAAAGCCATTGAAAAAACTAAGAGTTTCTACTCCAAAAAAGGAACATTGATAACTGCACAGAACCTATCAGCAGGTAAGGTAGATAACCCCAAAGAAAAGGGAACTATTGACAACATTCTAAAGCAAATGCAATAAAAAATATTGAGTAGGTTGAGATAGCAGATTGAGTGCTAAGTAACTCAACCTTTACCCCTTCACAGCTTCGCAGTTTTGCCCTTGTAATCAAAAAATAC
>JANPPB010000496.1:0-1609 GCA_031428295.1 Segetibacter sp.
ATGAGCGATAAGCACTACTAAAAATACCGGTGCTCCAAAAGCATCGCAAGTTCATGCACTACTTCATTATCCTCGCGGTTTGCAGTACATATTGAAACGCCGTTATAAATATTAAAGTGAAGTTTTAGCGGATGGTTCTTATAAAGAAACTGCCAGTCAATCGTGTCGCTGTTATCTGTTTTTTCAGTAAACTTTACATTCAGATCCGAGGCCAGCATATTGGCAATGCTGAAAAATTTTTTCATACTACAGTTATCATCTATAACTGCTTCAATGGTTCCAAAAGCATTCGTTAATTGGTAGCTCATAGGTAGTGGTTTTCAGGTCAGTATTTTCCGCCTTTAAATTTTCCGGCTTTTTTTACATCCTTTGCAACTTTAGGATCTCCTGAAAGTAATTTTTCCGCACCAATATTTCTGCCGGTTGAGGGACAGCCATACTTAACAGCACAACCTGTAAAATAATAAGCGGCAATAAATAAAAGGAGTAAATTTTTTTTCATTAATACTAAGTTTTTAGGCTGGATGGATAACCTTATTAAGTTAAGCAAGTCAGTTTATTCAGTTGAAAAATCTTTGGGTTTATGATCGTGATTATATCCTTTATCGGGGCCAGCATAATTAGGCAAGTGGCTGGCGGCGGGAGAAAAATCGCGGTCAATGATGAATGCTTTTTCCTGCAATATAATCCTGTCTCTGTCCGATAAAAACCTGTCGGCATGTATCATCAACCATTCAGCATCCAAAATAGAAGCATCCACAGGTTGATTGTTGATTTGAGGTTTCATAGTAAATGTCTATTAAAAATTGAATAAAATGTACCACCTATGATTTTAGAAACGACACTCAAACCCGAATTGTTATGCATCCTACTCCAATTTCTAATTTGTCAGTCCCCTTTTTTTGGGTTCTGTCACAGCGTATATGGTTAAACGCTACGAGGTAAGTTTTTATTTTATTGGAGCCTCATTATAATTACTAAACCACGATGAATAGGTAAGATAATTATCGGCGATCCGGTTGATTTCGCCACTGATTTTCTCCGGCGATATTGCTTTTACTTTCTTAGCAGGAACGCCGGCATAAATGCTGCCTTCTTCCACAATAGTGCCTTCAAGCACAACAGCGCCGGCAGCAATAATGCAATTACTGTTTACAACACACCGGTCCATTACAATTGCACCCATACCAATTAATACATCATCGTGTATGGTGCATCCGTGTACAATTGCATTGTGACCTATGGATACATTGTTGCCTATAGTAGTGGCATTTTTTTGATAAGTACAATGGATAACAGCACCATCCTGCACATTAACCTTATTGCCCATCTTTATAAAATTTACATCGCCCCTTATTACTGCGTTAAACCATACGCTGCATTCATTGCCCATCTCAACATCTCCCACAATGGTAGCATTGGGAGCAATAAAGCAATCGGTGCCGAACTTAGGCGAAATTCCTTTTACGGGTAAGAGCAAAGCCATGTAACTATGTTTTATTTTAAATGATGTCCGTTGGATAAAAGTACAATCAAATTCAGGTTGAAGTAAAAGCAGCTTTACTTAATGAATGTTTAATTTACAAGCTGCAAGCTACAAGCTACAAGC
>JANPPB010000497.1:0-5133 GCA_031428295.1 Segetibacter sp.
AAAGCTGGTTGCTCCCAGTGGAACAATCATAAACTCCTGGTAATCTATTTTATTATCGGCATGTGCACCACCGTTTAAAATATTCATTAACGGCATAGGAAGCACGTTGCTGTTAACTCCACCCAAATACCTAAACAGGGGTAGGTTACTTTCCTGCGCAGCAGCTTTAGCCACCGCCATGCTTACGGCAAGCAAAGCATTTGCACCAAGTTTGCCCTTGTTATCGGTGCCATCTAATTCAAGTAATTTTCTGTCTATACCTGCCTGGTCGTTAACAGGCCAGCCTAATAAAGGCTCAGCTATAATATCGTTCACGTTTTTAACGGCTTGCAAAACACCTTTTCCTACATACACATTTTTATCGTTATCACGCAGCTCCACCGCTTCGTGTATGCCTGTAGAAGCACCGCTTGGTACGGCTGCACGGCCCATGTGGCCATTATCGGTTATTACGTCTACTTCTACTGTAGGGTTGCCACGACTGTCTAAAATTTGACGGGCATGAATTTCGGAAATGTAGCTCATGAGGTACTAATTATGGTTTGAATTTGAAATTTTTTTGGTAGCCGGCTTTTGTTTTTTATGGCAGCGGCCGTTGCGTCGCACTCGTGTACGGAGGTTTTTTAATTTATCTTATCCATTCAAAAAGAGCATCACCTCTTCCTTCAATAACATTAAATTCATGATGATCAGAAGTTACTATAGTTGATTTATACAGCCTGGCTGTACCTAATACAAAACAGTCAGCAAATGAAACTTTATAAGTTGTTTTAAAATACCCTACCTGCTTTATTAAATCTATTTCTACTGCTTGTATAAAATCTATAGGAAAACTTAGTAATTTTTCCATTAAAAGATCCGCATCTTCTTTTGAAGAGAAATAAATCGAATCATAATAAAATTCTGCCACGGAAACGTTATGCATTATTATTTCACATTCCAATAATGCCGCTGAGGTTAATATTTTATCCACCTTATCAGCTCCTTCTTCATTCCTAAAAAAAGCAATCAATGCACGAGAATCTAAAACATAATATTTCATTAATTACTTATCTAAGAGTTTTTCCTGTTGCTTTAGCTGTATAAAATCTTCTGTCGACGGCAATACGTCTCTAAACATTCCCCGACTTTGTTTGATGATTTCAAGGTACCTTTCCTGCTTATCCTGATTTAGTTTTTCAATTAAAGAAATTACTTCAGACAATTTTTCTTCAGGAACTTTTTTAATTAACTCCTGAATTTTTTCTTCATAAAGTTTTCTTGCACCCATAAAAGCTTTTTTCAAAAGTACATTATTTCGCCATTGTCAAACTCCTGAAAATATCTTCCAGGCTGCCACCTTCTGTCTGTAACGAAACAATGTTTACATTTTTCAATAACGACAATTCAAGCAATTGTCTTTTTACATCGTTTGCATTGGCCGCTTCCAACTGCCAGGTATACTCATCGGTTTTGCTTATGGAGGTTGCTGCAGTTACGGTTGCAAAGTCATCCGGTAATAGCGCTTCTTTAAAGCTTACCCTTACCATATTACTTGCTTCACGTTTTTTTAGGTTTGCAAGCGTATCGTTGGCCACCAATTGCCCTTTGTTTATAATGATGACACGGTCGCAAATGGCTTCTACTTCCTGCAAAATGTGCGACGAAAAAAGGATGGTTTTATTTTGCCCCTGCTGGCGAATAACATTCCTGATCTCAATAATCTGGTTTGGATCAAGGCCACTTGTAGGTTCATCCAAAATAAGCACTTCGGGGTCGTGAATGAGGGCTGCCGCAAGCCCTACCCTTTGCTTGTAACCCTTTGATAGCTGGTTGATCTTCTTTTTACTTTCTATGGTAAGGCCTGTTAATTCAATAACTGCCTGAACTTTCTTGCGCCGGTCCTGCACTTTATGTATTCCTCCAATAAAATCGAGGTATTCTTTTACATACATCTCGTAGTACAAGGGGTTTGCCTCTGGCAGATATCCAATTTTGCTTTTAGCCAGTAATGGATTTTGGGCTACGTTTATACCTGCAACTGTTACAGTTCCTGCATTTGGTTTTAAGTAGCCGGTAATCATTTTCATGGTGGTAGATTTACCGGCACCATTAGGGCCTAAAAATCCAACGATCTCTCCCTTATTAACTGTAAAACTTATACGGTCTACGGCCTTTTGCTCACCATATATTTTTAATAAATCTGTTACTACAATTGACATTTAGGAAGAGAGATTATGAGAAGAATTTCAAGTAATAATTTAGAAATGAGACCTTATGACTCGTATTAATGGGTTAAGAACATCGGCAACAGGGTTGCAATCAGAATGAATAACATAACCCCGTAAACTATTAAAGTAATGATGTTTAAAATACGCATCATAGTTCGGCGCGAAGGGATGTCTTCAATCTCCTGCTCTTCCTCGTTAAACCATTTAAATAAGGCAAACAGCACCCCATTTATACCTTGCAAACCTCCATGAAACACATAAGCCAGCATGACCTTTACAAAAGCGATCATACCAAACACAATCCAGAAAACTTTATAATATCGGACTATAAATTCAAGCAGCATTTTCTGGCTTTAACCTCTTCGCTTTATGTTATTCGACATGTTGTTTTAGAATTTCGCAAACTTACTATATATAAACCTAATGGCATTCTGTAATATAAGCCCCCGCTTTCGGTACAGATTACGTTAATGCTTCAGAACTGTCAGGCAAATAATCATACTCCCCTTTAACTGCATATTTTCCAAAAATAATCATTCCGAATGCTATCGGCAGAAAGATGGCAATTATGATAGACCACTGCAAAATAGTGTTGATTACAATTGACCTTGCCGCTTCTTTTGCTGCCTCACCCACAACCAGTGTAACTTGTTGCCGTGCAAGCGAAATTTTATCAATCGCCTGCCATAACATAAATACCATTACGGCCGGGCCTATTGCCATCCACACATAACCCAGGTTTCGTTTTAAACTTTTCATGCTGCAAAAATTATATTAATCGTGAACGTTGTTTTGGGTTTTATTAGAGAGGTAAATAGACCCAATAACAAAACAAAGCGAAGCCACACCAATAGGGTACCACAAACCCGAGAGTGGAGTAGCACCTTTAAAACTGGTAATCAGGGTGGCAATAAACGGAACAAGCCCTCCAAAAACTCCATTACCAATATGATAAGGCAAGCTCATTGAAGTATAACGGATGCGGGTGGGGAACAACTCTACCAGGAATGCTGCAATGGGTCCATACACCATGGTAACATAAATAATCTGGGCAAAAACCAGGAAAACAAACAGCCAGTAGGTTTTAGAGGGAAGGTGTTTATCGCTATAAATTTTTTTACCCGGGTTGATGATGCCGGACGTTTCATTAAAAATAGTGTCGGTAGATGTTTGTTTAAAAATGATACCGTTTGGCGATTGCCGCATAACTGTAGACACCATTAAAGAGCCGGTATTCGCCAGTTGCTTTCGCTCGATGATTTTAGCGTTGATGTTTTTGGTCTCCGCCAGGTTTTCTTCAACATTGGTATGCGCCAGAAATGCTTTGTAAATAGGACGATAGGTTAAAATGCCTAACAACATTCCGAGCATCATAATCCATTTGCGGCCATAACGATCGCTTAACGCACCAAACACTACAAAAAAGGGTGTTGCAAATAAAATAGCCCAAAGTATAATGGTGCGGCTCTGTTCAAAATTCAACAATGCCTTTGTTTCTAAAAAACTCTGTGCATAAAATTGGCCGGTATACCAAATAACGCCCTGGCCCATAACTGCACCAAACAAAGCCAGCAATACCATTTTAAGGTTTGCCTTGTGAGCAAAACTTTCTGCTAATGGATTGGTTGATGTTTTGCCCTCCGTTTTCAATTTGGTAAAAACCGGCGATTCTTTCATTTGCAGCCGTATATAAATAGACACCCCTACCAGTAGAATAGATCCCCAAAAAGGGTAACGCCAGCCACCCCACTCAGCATTAAATGCCTCATCAGTCATATTCATTTTTGTAAGCAGGATAACGCCCAGTGAAACGAATAAACCCAGTGTGGCAGTTGTTTGTATCCAACTGGTATAATAACCACGTCTACCAGCAGGCGCATGTTCTGCCACATAGGTAGCTGCACCCCCATACTCGCCGCCTAATGCAAGGCCTTGTACCAGCCTTAGTATTAAAACCAGTACCGGTGCAAGCATACCGATGGATTTATACCCTGGTATAACACCAATAAGAAAAGTGGAGCCTCCCATTAAAACCAGCGTAAGTAAGAACGTATATTTTCTGCCGATGAGATCGCCCAATCTGCCAAAAACGAGTGCACCAAAAGGGCGGACTATGAAACCGGCAGCAAAAATTGCTAAAGTAGAAAGCAGTGCTGCTGTGCCTTGGCCTTCGGGAAAAAACTGTTTGGCTATAACGGTAGCCAGACTACCAAATATGTAGAAATCGTACCATTCAATTAAAGTACCTAACGATGAGGAGAATATGACTTTGGAAATATCTTTCGATGCGCTGTTTTTCATTTTTACCTACAATCGATTTATAGCAACCTGCCAATGATTAATAATTCAAGTATGGATAAAGATATTAGAATAAATATGGTAGCTGATACATCTCCTCAGAAAAAAAATATCGACCTCTCAACTTTTTTGTTGTTGCACCGTTAATTTACTGCTAACTTCTGTTTTACTCAGCCTTGCTGAACACTGTACTTAAAAAGTTTTAGGGAAAAAGCACACCCATATTGTAATTACAACCCCTGGCACTATGGGCCGAATTGCAGCCCTTGTAGTCTAGCTTAAAGATTGAATAGCTATATAAAATTGGTAATAGATAGCACGATATAGTAAGCACCAATTAGTTCTTTTGAAATCGCACCGCCTTATACGATAGATCTTTCTGGCAGTACACCAGGGCAGTGTATAAGCCCGCCGCCAGCACCGGCAACCGGATGCTGTTGTTAATCAACTGCCCTTCTGTTAGCTTTTGACCTGCCGAATTATACACCTGCACAAACTTTAAAACATAGGGCGACCGTAAGCGCAACACATTACCAACAGGGTTGGGTGCTACTTGTATGGAGTTGAGCACTTCGGCACAATCGGTATTTTGATCGGTGGGTATGTTGCACCTTCTTACCATGAT
>JANPPB010000498.1:0-3405 GCA_031428295.1 Segetibacter sp.
CATCTGGTCAATGGGGTTTGTGCCATCATCCCACTGGTGAGAGGCCGGGTGTGCATTGCCACCAATATCAGGTATGTACAAAAAGCCTTGCTTCAATGTTTCGGCCATCATCTTATCCAGCTCTTTATCTTCATCAACACCTGCTTTAAACTGTGTGTATCCCCACATAACTGACCGCTTATCCCAACTGCCAATTCCCTTTGCATAGGCATTCGAAATTTCTACACTTCCATCAGCCTTCAACGAAAATTTTGGGTAAGGATAATCCATAACCGATGCACGGTCTTTTGAGCTTGCAGCAAAGTTGTGGTTCAAGCCAAGTGTATGGCCTATCTCGTGTGCCGACAATTGCCTGATACGCGATAATGCCATTTCTTCCATAGCCTTTGATACAGGTTTTCCATCTTCGTAGGGTTGTAGCAATCCTTCTGCTATCAGGTAGTCCTGCCGATGACGATCGGAGCCTAAGGTCACTACTCCTTTGATGATTTCGCCGGTGCGTGGATCAACAAAGGATGCACCTGAAGAGAATGCTCTGGCCGGGTTGCCCGAACGGTTGATCCAGTTAACAATGTTGTAGCGAATGTCCATAGGGTCTGCTCCTTCAGGTAATTCTTTTACCTGAAAAGCATTCTTGTAACCGGCCGATTCAAATGCCTGGTTCCACCATGCACCACCCTCTATTAAAGCTTTTTTTATAGGCTCGGGTGCCCCACGATCTACATAATACATAATGGGTTTCACCGCTTCGCTTACCGCAGCATTTGGGTCCTTTTTTTCAAGACGATGCCTGCGAATAAAACGCTTGGTTATCGGCTCGGTCATTGGTGCAGAAAAGTCGAGGTAACTGAATTGCTGAAAAGCAGACCGTGCATCGAACTTGCGTGTTTTATAATTGCCGTCGGGCAACGCTACAAATGATTGATGCATGTTGATAGAAACAGCAGTCGGATCGGGGGCAATGCCCGGTGCCTGGCCAAACTCGTTGCCGGGTGTTCCGCCCGTAAAGGTGAGCATCGATTCAAACTCAGTATTAGATGGAAAGTTTTTAGTGTTTGGAATATAAACTACAGACCTTGTTTCATCCAGCCTATAAGTTGTTGAAGGGGCTGCTACTCTGGTAATGGCAACAGGACCGCTTACCCTGCTTACACCCAATCGTGACGCAATGTTTTGGCTATCGCGAATGATAAAGGCCGTGATGTCTATCAAATATTTTTCACCATCTACTGCAACAGGTATGGCTCCATAAATAATAGATTTAGCAAAGTTGTTTTCAACTGCATTTATTTCGTCGGCATTGGTAGTTATGGCTCTGTAAGCGGTAACGGGTTCTACCAATAAAATCTTTGGTCCCACTTTTATAAATCGTGCCATAGCAGAAGTGGCCTGTCCTCTCTCTGGTCCGCCATTACCAACACCATTCGATAAACTTAAGAAATATAAAAAGTCTTTATCCAGCTTGTCAACTTCAAGAAAAACCTTGCCGGTTTTATCATCATAATAAAAAGAAAAGAAGCCTTCGTATTTCTTAAAGTCCTTTGTAAATGTGCTGATAGAAGGAGTAGTTTTAGACGTTGCCGGACCCGCGGATGGTGGCTGTGCAATAGCTGTTTGGTGTAGCAAGAGGGTACATGCCACTAAAATGGTACAGTATAATTTCATTATTTGTAATTTGTTTTGGAAGGTACTGTTATAACTATTAAATTTTGATTGGAGGTTGTTGTGAGTGACAACCGATGCTCCATTTTTTATGAGCTATTGGATGAGTTGTGGATGTTTTAATGGGTGAAGGAAAGTTTTATTTTAGCTGGGAGAAATATAGAAGTTTTCAGAGCATAGGTAGCGATCAACCTATGTAAAGTTGTTTGTGGCCCGTTTTTTTTTGAAGTTTATTCATCTAATGCTCTGTGTTCTTTGTGTGTATTTACTCTTGTATTTCTCTACTGGTTAACGCTTTGTTGAAATGGTTATCCGGTACAAATCCCAAAAAGGCCGGGATGAAGATCAAGGGCCATTTCCCGAATACAAGTTCTTTCCTCCACTCGTTGCAGGTAACAAGTGCGACGCTTGTCCGAACGGGTTCAACCGGACGGGCAACGGCCCTAAATTACTTGCAATAAACAGCACGTAGCAGGTAGCTGCAAGCTTGTTGATGTTAAGGTTACGAACCACTTACACCTTAAGGTCTACATCTTAATGTTCATAAAAGAACTTGTTTTGGTTCTGGATTGTAGCTTATAGCTTATAGCTTGAAGCTAATAGCTTGTAGCTTACTACCTTTAAATTCTTGCTCCATTTAATAATGGATTGAGGGTTGGTACGTCTGCTCTGTCATATTTTTTTATCACATTATAAAGCGTATCACGTTCTACCGGTTGCCTGTTTACCTGCTTGATAAGGGTAACCAACTCAGCGGTTGTCATAGCAGGATTTTGTTCTTCGCTGCCTGCCATAGAATAGATTTTTGTGGAGTCGTCAATGGTACCATCAATATCGTTAACGCCATAGGAGAGGGTAAGTTGGGCGTTCTGTCGGCCAAGCATGGGCCAATAAGCTTTTAAGTGAGGAAAATTATCCATATACAACCGGGCTATGGCATACATCTTCATGTCTTCGGTAATGGTGCTTTCAGCAATATGACTCATCTCATTATCGCTGTGCCTAAATTTTAGTGGAATGAACGTATTGAAACCACCTGTCTCATCTTGTAATTGTCTCAAACGCTCCATGTGATCTACACGGTGCCAATATTTTTCTATATGGCCATAAAGCATGGTTGCATTGCTGTGCATGCCCAGGTTATGAGCTGTCCGGTGGTGAAAGTTTCCTGGTAAGTCTTGCTCTTGCTTTAGGCTTATCTGATTTAGCCAGCCGAAAGGTGCAGATCAATTTTTTATTTATAGATGAAGGATTTGGAACCCTAGATTCGGATACATTGGACGTTGCTATTTCTGCATTGGAGAATTTACAAGCTAATGGAAAGACCGTTGGTATTATTTCACACGTTGAAGCTCTAAAAGAACGCATCGGAACACAAATACAAGTGAGCAAACAATCCGGTGGATCAAGTAAAATCAGAATTAAAAGCTATGTTGGCGAAATCACGGAGATATAAAGTTGAAATAGTGCGGTACAAAATGTTTAATGGTTGCGTTGCCGATCAACGAAATGCGACCCCGCAATACTGACCTATCGTGTGTACACAAATATGCGAGGTTCTGATTTTGAATATTTCATAAATGAAAAATGGCTTTTTGCTCCGGAGGAGCATCCTGTTTGTAGTAAGATCAGAGGTTGAAGTCCTCCGGCTCCGTAGGTGCCACCTATAATTTGAGTAATTAGGAAGCACCTACGGAGCTTAAATAATGGTTTTGTATAATTTTCTATAAACAGGGTGCTCTT
>JANPPB010000499.1:0-4129 GCA_031428295.1 Segetibacter sp.
AAATGCAGGTTTGGCTCTTCAGTTAATTGTCAATTCTTATTTTGATGAATTGTATGATTTGTACTTAACCCTCAACAAAATGGTATGAACGAATTTGGAATATCGGATAAAAGCTATCAGTTGATCATGGAGGCATTTCCAAAATTTTCGGGCATTGAAGAAGTGTTGGTATTTGGTAGCAGGGCTATGGGCAACTACAAAACTGGCAGCGATATAGACTTTGCCATTAAAGGCAAACAGGCATCGAACAGGGTTGCCTGGGATATAAGTGGCTATCTAAACGAAAGTTTGCCAATACCCTACTATATTGATGTAGTGTACTACGATGCACTTACCAACCCCGAACTAAAAGAACAAATAGATCGGTATGGAAAGCTGTTTTATACCAGGCCTGCAGCATTTGCACCTATTGAAGCAGGTAATACTAAATAACATTTTTACATCAGCCAGCTCCTTAACATCAACTGAACAAATTATAGCCCCGATTGAAGTGGAAAGCCCGGACCACGCTTTTGCCTTGCAGGCCCAGCGAAGCCTTATATGTTGGGAACAGTTTTATTTCTTCGGAATTTTAGGAATTCCTACTTCAGCTAACGTCTTATTCGCTTCCTTAAGCTTTTCAGGAAACAAAACTTTACCATGAAATTTTTCAAGACTTTTATCAAGCTTTACTATAGGTACTTTCGCTTTGTTTAATTGCTCAATTGTCATAAATCAAAACTACGTTTTTTCCCTGTTACGAAAAATGCTTCATAATCTTCACCAACCCAAAATTGCTCCCAAAGTTTATCTCGAAGTCCAAAGACGAAGAAATCTTTAGAAATTTCGATGAGGTTATTTGTCAATCCCATTCGGTAAAGTCGTGTCCGGGCTGCTGTACTTCCTGTTGCATAAATTTCAGCTTCAGGATACTTTCCTGTAAATGCATAAACCGTTGAAGCTACTGTGGCTAAAATTTTTTGGCTGTCGCCATTGTTCGTGATGATTTTATCGTTTATTCCACCAATGGTATCATCGTAATCACCAAAAGCAAGATTGTAAACATTTTCGATGGTAGTTGGAGTATACTCTACTATCTTTCTAATGCGCCCTTTCGGACCTTCACTTATAAATTCATAGAAGAGTGCTAATCGTTCGGAACTATACTCATAGCGGTCAAGGAGCATACAATTTTTCGCTACCCCAAATTCTTGTGCTTAACATGTTCCGTAATGCTATTGAAGTTATCTACTACAAACAATGTTTCAGTTCTCAACCCAACACAAACTGCTTTATAAAATTCTACAAAGGCAACATAAATCCTTTTGTGCGTTTCTCATTTGAGTGGTCACCAAAAATTTCTGCTAACAAACAAGGCTTTGCATTGGGATATTTGAAAAACGTAAGCCGATAACTAAAAGACCCTGAGATCAAATGAATTTTAAGGTGTCCGGAAAAATAGCAGCCAACACACCTATTGAAGCAGGTAATACTAAATAACATTTTTACATCAGCCAGCTCCTTAACATTCAACTGAACAAATTATAGCCCCGATTGAAGTGGAAAGCCCGGACCACGCTTTTGCGTGGGAGGACTTGCAACGAAAAGCGGGACCACCGCCCAACCTGTTTCCAATTGCAAGGCTTCAAAGAATTTCTTCCAGCTCTTTTAAATGGTAAATAGTGTGGGTAGGTTTCAACGAAGTTTCTTCTCTTATGTGATTTACAAAAACGGTATCCATACCAGCATTCATGGCGCCCCGAATGTCTGCATCAAGGTTGTCGCCCAACATTAGGCTATCGGCATAGTCACAACCAGCACGGTTAACGGCAAAATCAAAAATGGCTTTTTGTGGCTTTAAGCAACACGCCACCTCCGAGGTTATAACGTTGTTAAAATAATGGCTGATACCGGCATTGTCCAGCTTTTTCCATTGTATAGTTTCGAAGCCATTGGTAATAAGATGCAACACATACCCTTTAGCAACCAGGTACTGTAAAATTTCCTCTGTATGCGGAAAGAGCGCCCTTTTTACGGGTAATTTTTCAAGGTAATCTTTGCTTAATGCCTTCGATAATTTCTCATCCCCAATTTTAAACTCAAGCAACGTATGCCACATGCGCTTCCATTTTAAATCTTCCTGTGTTATGTAGCCATGGTGGTAACGGTCCCACAACTTTTTATTGTGGTAAGAGTAATGTGTATAGAACCCATCAAAATCGGGAGTTACTGAATAATGCAATTCGTGCAACGCAAATAATTCGCGGAGCGTTTCTTTTGAATTGGTTTCAAAATCCCAAAGCGTATGATCGAGGTCGAAAAATAAATGTTTGTATTGCATGCTTGCTTTATAAATACTGAATGGTTAAAACATGGTTTGGTTGCATTGCCATATTACCTTAGCCTTTACAAAAGTAAAAATGTGCCTTCAACATAAAAATCCTTAATGGTAAACCATGAATATAATTATAACAGGCGCTTCAAAAGGAATAGGTAAGGCCATAGCAGACAAGTTTGCCGCAGATGGAAATACCATAGTTGCCTGTGCCCGCAACGAGGTGGACTTGTACAAAATGATGGAAGAGTTGCAGACAAAATACCCGAATTGCCTGGTGAGAGCCCGCAAAGTTGATATGTCTGTAATGAGCGAAGTAAAGGAGTTTGGCAAATGGCTATTGGACCATAACCTGTTGCCCGATGTGTTGGTTAACAATGCCGGGCAATTTTACGCGGGCAGTGTAAATAACGAAGACGAGGGCGTATTGGAAAAAACAATGGAAGTGAATTTATATAGCGCTTACCATCTTACCCGTGCCTTGTTACCGGCTATGATGGCTGCCGGAAAAGGACACATTTTTAACATGTGCTCCATTGCCTCGCTACAGGCTTATGCCAATGGCGGCTCTTACAGTATTAGCAAGTTTGCTTTGCTGGGTTTTAGTAAAAACCTGCGGGAAGAAATGAAACCCCATGGTATAAAAGTTACTGCTGTTTGCCCGGGTGCTACCATGTCGGCCAGTTGGGAAGGAGCCAATATTGACCCCAATAGAATTATGGCAGCAGCAGATATTGCCGAAATGGTGTATGCTTCCAGTAAACTGTCGCCCATGGCGGTGGTTGAAGACATTATTCTACGACCACAATTGGGTGACCTGTAAAAGTGGTTTTCGCCGTTTTTTGCTTCGCAATGAATACACACCTTCATTTATTATCTTCGCCGCATGGAACAACTGTTGCAACAAATTGAGGAGGTGAAGCAGGAAATGACCGCATTTAAAGCTGAAAATGAAGAACAGGCTGAAGCTTTTAGGATTAAGTTTTTAGGAACAAAAGGCATTGTAAAAGCCATTATGGGCGAAATGAAGCAGGTGCCGGCTGAGCAGAAAAAGGAATTTGGCCAGTTGCTTAATAGTTTTAAAACCTTTGCCGAAGAAAGATACGAGGCACTTAAAAACGGGTTGCAGACAGCAACAGCACAAACCGATGCAATAGATTTTGATTGGTCATTACCCGGCGATCCTACCCCGGTAGGTACAAGGCATCCATTATCACTTGTTAGAAACCAGATTGTTTCCATATTTAAAAAGCTCGGGTTTGCCGTTGCAGAGGGCCCGGAAATTGAAGATGACTGGCACAATTTTACGGCACTCAACCTGCCTGAGCATCACCCTGCCCGCGACATGCAGGATACTTTTTACCTGAATAAAAATCCTGATTTTTTATTACGTACCCACACCAGTAGCGTACAGGCACGTGTTCTTGAAAAACAAAAACCCCCTGTACGTATTATTTGCCCGGGCCGTGTTTACCGCAACGAGACCATTAGAGCAAGGGCTCATTGTTTCTTTCACCAGGTAGAGGGGTTGTATGTTTATGAGCATGTAAGTTTTGCCGATCTAAAGCAAACCCTGTACTTTTTTGTACAGGAAATGTTTGGTAAAGATGTGAAGATTCGTTTTCGACCCAGCTATTTTCCTTTTACTGAGCCCAGTGCAGAGATGGACATTAGCTGCACCGTTTGTGGTGGAAGCGGGTGTAGTTTATGCAAACACACCGGTTGGGTAGAGATATTAGGCTGCGGAATGGTTCACCCTAAAATGTTGGAAAACTTTAATATCGACTCAAACAAATACACAGGTTTTGCCTTTGG
>JANPPB010000500.1:0-5387 GCA_031428295.1 Segetibacter sp.
AAAGCTTCAGGATGTCCGCCCGGTGTACGGGTATTGTGCAATGCCTCCGGCGATAAATGTTTGTATCCACTTCCGGTTCTATAAATCTGCGCTGGCGCATCCTGCCATTTTACCAACAATGTATTGGGTTCCTGCTGCGCCCATTCCAATCCACCCTTTTCTCCATATACCCTTATTTTTAATGCATTCTCTTCGCCCGCTGCTACCTGCGAGGCCATCAATACACCTTTAGCGCCATTGTCGAAACGCAGTAACACATCACCGTCATCATCTATTACCCGGCCTTCAACCATTATATGCAAATCGGCACATAGCTGCGTTATTTTCGCACCCATTACATATTCGCTCAGGTTGGCTGCATGGGTACCTATATCACCAATACAACCACTTTTACCACCCTTCTTGGGGTCGGTACGCCAGGCCGCCTGCGCATTGCCTTCCCGTTCGGTAAGTGTTGACAGCCACCCCTGTGGGTATTCAACATATACTTTCTTAATCTTGCCAAACACGCCATCTTTACACATAGCTTTTGCCTGCTTTACCATTGGGTAGCCGGTGTATGCATGGGTAAGGCATAAGGTTAAATTAGTTTCTGCTAGTTTTGCCTGCAACTGCTTAGCCTCATCAAGGTTTAAAGTCATTGGCTTTTCTATCAGCACATTAAATCCATTTTCAAGCGCCAGCATTGCAGGGGCAAAGTGGGCAAAGTTTGGTGTTACAATGGTTACAAAATCTATACGCTTGTCCTCCGGCATTGTACGCTCATTGTTCATCATTTCTTCCACGGTGGTATATACCCTGTCCTCAGCAATAAACAACTCCTTGCCCGACTCTTTTGATATTTCGGGATTAATACTAAACATGCCGCAAACCAGTTCAATTTTACCATCCATGTTGGCTGCCAAACGATGTATCGATCCTATAAAAGCATCTTTACCACCGCCTACCATTCCAAACCTTAATTTTCTTTTCATACTACAATTTTTCTTTTGTTTTAAATAGAGGTTTACCAATTATGTATGCAATGCAAGTTCTATTTTAAGCATTGTTCATTAGTGTCTTCGGAAGCGCAACCAAATTAATAACTTTTAAACAATTTGTATTAATAAAGATGAGAAGGGCCAGAAAAGCCGCAAGCTCTAAGCCGCAAGCCCACATGCAAGAACGCCTACCCCATTCCACCAATAGAATTTGCAACCGTAACATTAAAATACTTTGCTGATGGTTGACCATGTGCTAATGGTTTTATGGCTTGGTGCAATGGTTACTAAGAGTTAAAAACAAGACTATTGGTTAACGTACATAATTGCTTTAACGTGCGGTTAACCCTCCCTTTGCTTTTTAGGTTGGGGTATATGTTATTTTTGTTAGAGGATATGAAACAACTATACACTTGCTTTTTATTGATAGGAGTTATTACCGGCGTTACGGTAAACGCTCAAACTTTTTCTACCAGGGTATCAGCCAATTCCATTGGAAAAAAAGATGCGTTACAGGTTGAGTACATAGCTGAAAACCTGGAATTGCAGGATTTGATTTTACCGGTTTTCAATGGTTGGTCCATACTTTCCGGGCCCAACTTTAGCAGCAACCGGTTGCAAACCGGCAACATAGTAAAACAGCAGGTAATTTATACGCTTACACTTCAGCCACAGGCTACAGGCAGGCTAACCATACCTGGTGCCAAAGCAACTATAAACAATAAAGTAAAGTTGAGTAATACGGTTGTGGTTGAAGTAAAAAATACAGATCATGTACAAGGCAACAATACTGCGGGAACGCCTGGCATTATACCTGGCTTTGACGATCCGATGCTTATGGATGAAGAGATTAATGATGACCAGGTTTTACGCAAAGGAGAATCGGCCCGCGATAAAATAAATAAGAACTTATTGGTAAGGTTGGATGTAAACAAAAAGACGGCATTTGTAGGTGAGCCAATCCTGGCAACTTATAAATTATGTACCCGCATTCGTTCGCAGTCCAGAGTAATTAAACAACCGGCATTCAGTGGCGCTACGGTGGTAGAAATGACCTCTGATGATCCGCTTCCAAAAAAAGAAAAAATTGGTAACAAGTGGTACAACGTTTACATAATACGCCAGGTACAGTTAATACCCTTACAGGCAGGTGTATTGCATTTACCACAAGCCAGTGTTGAAAATAAAATAACCTTTTACAGGGAAGGCCAGTTAAACTACCGCGACCTGTTTTATAACAACCCCGCAGTAAAGCCTGAGGAAGTAACCGTAACGTTTACCAATCCGGCTGTGGATGTTTCCATCATTAATTTACCACAACCTGCACCGGAAGGTTTTAGTGGCGCTGTTGGCAACTTTTCTGTTCACATCAACAGCATAAGCGAAGGCGGTCAAACCAGCAATGGCAACGAGCTTCAACTAATCATTAACGGCAATGGCAACCTGCAGCAAATAAAACCTCCGGTAATCAACTGGCCTAAAGGCATTGAAGGGTTTGATGCAACAGAAAAAGAGAACATTGATAAAACCACCTACCCTGCAACTATTACAAAGACCATAGTCTATCCTTACGTAGCAACAAAGTCGGGTGATTTTACCATACCGCCGGTTACGTTTGCGTACTTTAATGCCAATCAAAAAAAGTATGTAACCCTTATTACCAAGCCTGTTACGCTGCATGTAAAAAAGGGGGCTAAATCAATTTTGCCGGCAGCAATAAAAAATTACAGCAACGAATTTTATACACGGTTGTACCTGTTGCTGGGTGGAGGCTTGCTGGTAATTTTATTAGGATTGATCCTTTATAATAAAAAGAGGCATCCCATACCACAAAAAGCTACACCTTCTTCTCTAAAGCAGGAAGTTATTGTAGCTGCACCTGAGATTGATACGGATCAATTTGTTTTTGAGATAAGAGATTTGGAGCCCGGCGTTGATGGTCCGTTATTTTACAAAAAACTAGATCGCAGTCTTACCGCCTGGTTGTTGGGAAAATATAATATGGCAGCAACCGAGTTATCAGGTTACGCTATCCAACATCCCGAAAAAGCCCACAGCATGTTAACAATTGCCAATGTTTTGGACAGTTGCCGGGTAGGCATGTATACTCCTTTGTACAATGTTGAAGAAGCCATGCAACACCGCATGATGGCGCTGGAAGCAATCAATAACCTTTAAAAAATGGGGTAATTAAACTTGTTGAAGTGCAGTGTTAGTTGAGGCTTGATGCTCTTTATCAGGAGTTAATTTTTGTAGCCATGCCCCTACTACCTCCTTGTAAGAGTCCATGTTGTATGTGGGCAACAGGTAGTTAAAATCAGCCGCTGCTTTTAAGGAATTATCAAGATTAAAATGTTGCTGATCGGCTGCCAGGCAAATGCTTTGTGCTTGTAAATGATGCGCCAGGTATTCCTGCTCCGTTTGCCCGGGAGTGGGTATCAGAATACATTTTTTTCCAAGTTTTGTCATATCCATAATTGAGGTATAACCTGCCCGGCTAACCACAAACTTGCTGGCTTGTATGGCTGTAGCCATTTCTGCAGCAGGTAAGTGGTTTACAATTGTTACCTGGTTAAACCCTTTTGAAACATCCCTTTCACCGGGCAAACCTCTTACGATTAAAGCCCTATCAGTATAGTGAGTAAGCTGCCGGGTAACGAGTTGTTCCAAAATGGTACGTTGTGGCTCCGGACCCGAAATAAGGAACATTACATCATAAACAAATGCTGGATTCTTTTCCACCGTAAACCTTGAAACCGGACCTAAATACTCAACAGGTATCAGGGGTAATTTACGCGGATGCGATAATTTGCCGGCAAGGTTTGGCAGGTGTTTGTAGTCGGGTACCCAGCAGACCTGGTACTTGTTAATGTGCTGATAATTTACCCTTCTTAAAATCCATTCTACCCATTTGTTCGGACCTTTAATTTGTAATTGATGGGTGATAAAAACAGAAGGTACCTGCTCTGACCATAGGCCAAACCTGTTATCAGAAATTACAGCATCAATATTATGCTCGGTGATTGTTTTTCGTAACCATTTATGTTCTTTAACAATAATGCTTAAAACTTTTGGTAACTGACACAACATTTTGATGGGTAAAAAACGTTTATTACCTGTATACCGAACCCTATAGCCCCTAAGATTTAGAAATTGTAAGGTTGGAAATTCCGTTTGCAGCAAGTTATAGCAATGACCTTCCGAAGCGATTATAACCGTGCATTTACACTCAATAAGAAATTTAATAATGGGTATACACCTGGTTGTATGGCCCAAACCCCAGTCAAGAGGTGCTATTAATATTCTTAATTTTTGTATATATGACACTTATTTTTTTTTATTGGTTTTTGTTACTATAAATTATTATTTTCGAAAAGTTTAATAAATGAAAAAAATAAACCAAATATCTATTTTATTGTTCTTAGTGGTAGTGATTACTTCTTATGGTTGTGGAGTGTTAGGAAAATCGAATGGAAATAAAGGTTGTGGTTGCCCAAGCGTAAATAAACGATCTGTAGGATAGTAAATGACTTAAACTATATGCTACTTAAATTTATGTGATATGAAATCTTTCAACAGGGACTTACTGGTTCTTTCTAAAAAAGTATCTCTTGATCCAAGAGAGTTAGAGCATGAGGTTGAGCTTTTACACGAATTGCTCTTTCATGTTGAGTCCCTTTCAAATTTTAGCCACGCCACAGAAATCATTGACGTAAATCGGTATAAAATCATCTGCAAGTCTCATATAATCGAACGGGTCATTCGCGAAAAAAGCCTCAAGCCTTTCCAGTTCCTGTTTAACAAAAATTGAAAGCAAACATCCCCAAAAACCTTATTAAAACGACCCGGCATGCCGGGTCGTTTTCGTTTATACACTCATGTCAAACTTCTTTTCACTATTAAGGTTTCAATTGTTGTAAAGCTCCCTTTAACCGGGCCAACATTTCATCAATCTCTTCCTTTTTACAGGTTCCTACACTTAAACGGTACCAGGGCGAATCTTTAGGTGCGCCAAATGCATAAAAAGGTACAATAGCCAGTTTTGCTTCGCTGAGAAGGTATGCTGTTACATCAGCCTGGTCGTTAAGCACCTGGCCCAATGCGGTTGTGCTGCCTGCCAAATCAACTTTTACGGTTAAATAAATTGCAGCCTGCGGGGCTACCGCATCAACATGATATCCTTCCATCTTCAGTTTAATAAATCCATCATGTATCCGCACAAGCCTTTCTTCAATTTTAGCCCTAAACGTTTTTAGAAACACTTTAATACTATCATTCATTTGTAAATAAGCAGCAGTAGCTTTTTGTTCTGCCATAGGCGCCCACGCACCCAGGTGACTGAGTATGGCTTTCATTTTGGCCATAATTTCTGCAGGCCCAAACGACCAACCCACCCGCACACCCGTA
>JANPPB010000501.1:0-2253 GCA_031428295.1 Segetibacter sp.
TTTAAAATAATGTCGTATACCGTCATGTCGTTTAGCTTTTGGCTAAACTCAAAGTCGTGGTTGTGATAACCAAACTTCATTCCTGATTGTTTGCATAACTCACCACTTTTATTAAATACCTCCATATAAGATAACAGGTCGCTATAAGTGGTTCGTAAACTGGCATCCAGCCACGGACTAATAACAAATTCCTGCCCTACAATGGCTGCATCTTCTACTGTTTGTTTCCATGAGTCAGCAAACTCTTTTTTGTCGGCATCCCAATGTTGTTTACCCATAACAGTGTGGCCACTCGGCATAGTAAGGCCTAAACCATCCAATAATTTTTTAAATTCTGTGGGCTTGTAACCATAGAAAGTACGGTCTACATAATTGGCATGTTCAACATGTTTATAGCCCATATCGCTTAGCTGCTTTAAAGTACCTGAAGGGTCTTTTTTCATATCGTCGCGAATGGAATACAATTGAATGCCAACAATCTGGCCTTTGTATTTTGCCGCAAAAAGCTCTTTGGAAAACAGCATGGAACCTGCAACTGCAAGAGTCCCATTCTTTAAAAATGTTCTACGTGAGGCAATCATTATTGTGTCGTTTTTATGTTTAAAAATCTATTTTAAAAAAGATGACCTACCTATAGGTAAATGCATTAATATCTGCATTGCCTGTTATCAGATTTAAGATAATAAGATTTATAATTTTTAGCTTTCTTATCCATGCACCCTTCCAGGTTTAGCAGCTCTATGTTCTTAAAATCTATTGGATGGCTTTCGGCCTGCAAAGCAATATACCCCATGGTTAGGGGAGTGTTCTGCAGGTTTTGCCAATAATCTACATTGTCTATATGTGCACTTTTAAAGTCATAAGCCTTACTTACAAAACCGCCACCTACTTCAACGTTGGTATAAGTAAGCACGGTATCGCCTTCTACAATATGCTTTACAATTGAATCGCCTAAAACCAACACGGTCATACTTACCCACTGGTCGCCATTATATGTTTTGGATGTTGAGTTTACGCAGTGTTCCTGGCTCAGTTCACCCTTTATATGAACCTGTGTGCCCGGAGTGCAAATGTTGCCGGTATTTCGTTCGCCTTTATCAAGGCCGCCTAATAATTGCACTTCAACCGAAACAGGAAAATCCTGACCGATGCTCAGACTTTTCGCAGACTGTGAATGAATCATAACTCCGCTGTTACGAACATTCCAACTGGCTCCGCCAGGGGTTTGATTACCCGTAAAACGATATTGATAACGCAGCAGATAATAGGAGTAGGGTTTGTCGTAATACAGGTGCCCATACTTGCCATCAAAATTGGTATACTCATCGTATGCAATCCTCAGCATACCATCCTCAACCCTGAATGTATTTTTATAATTGTCGTTTAATGGCTGACCGGCAATTTTTATATCCCATCCATCCAGATTTTTTCCATTAAATAATTTTTTCCAGTCTTTGCCCCTGGCTTGTTGGGCTGTTGCGCCTAATGTAAAAAGGCTAATAAATATGGCAAGCAAGATAATTGGGTGTTTTGAACGCATGGCAGCAAGTTAAATTCAATAATGGAAACAAGATAAATGAATAAGAGATGCGAAAAAATACCTTCGGTAAACTGGCCGGGCATAAACAAAGAAGCGTCATGGTCTTCTATTCATGATCTGATATGGCCTTAATGATCTCTTGTTTTAAATCAGTAATCCACACCGGTAACTTTTCTCCACGCAATACCCAATCTTCATTTTCAGGGCTCGACATTCTAAATTCCCAGCGGGTGCCATCCTCATCTTTTACATCTACATGATACCCATTTTCGTGACCCACGTTGTAGGGTTGAAAATTAAATTGCCTGCCGCCAATATCTTTATTAAAAAGGTTACTCATAATTTATCAAATGTTTTGCTATGCTTAAAGGTAATACTACCTGAAGTTTAAAAACATTTAACTATATAATGATTACTAACACATTCTGTCGCAAAGGTTTGTGTGTGCTTTATAGATTGCTTTCAATATATTGAAATCTTATTTGCCATTAAATGAAAAATATGTATGGTTTTTGCAACCTCCTTAACCCTTACGCTAGGAGTAACTATTTATTTGCAGCAGGCGATACCCAATAACAATTTTTACATCAGTATTTATTCCTAAATTGATTTTTGATAAGACATGCAGACAACTATTCTTTTAAATTTTTAAACGATTGCAACAACAGTAAAACATTGCCATGAAAAGACGAAACTTTATTAAAAACACTGCT
>JANPPB010000502.1:0-2336 GCA_031428295.1 Segetibacter sp.
GTTATCACAGCCAAAAAATATAGGACTTATGGTACAAGCCTACAACTTTGTTGCATCGTGGCAACTATTTCCGGAAAAAGGGATTTATAACAATGGCTTACAACCCAGTAGCGGCATCTATAAAATTGATAGACTACCCGATACGCAGCAACTGGTAATCTACCACAACTGGGTAACTTTCGAAAACGAAGCTTATGCTTCGAACTACACCATACACGCAGATGAAGCAATAAAAACAATCACAAATACAGATGAAAATAAGGTAGTATTTGCTGACAAGGTAAAAGCCTGCTTTACAAACGGCATTTCATTTGATATTGAATTTTACAAGCAGGAAGAAGTGGTATTACTGGTCCTTCACGAAATACTTCCCAACGGTTATTTAAAAGTTACCCAAAAAGGCTTTACTCATTTGGGCGCAGCGTACGTTAATGAAGAATTTTATCACAAACAAATGAGCGTATTGCCCTATTCCGCTTCTGTGTCGGGTGCCGTTATTCACCCAACAAAAGAAGGCGTAATAAAACACAAAGCACTTACGGCTATGGAAGAACAAACCAATATGCAACTCGACCAGATACGCAAACAAATTGAGTTGCTGGCTATGCAGGCACACGAAATTCAAAAGCGAAAAGAGTTGTCTATGAATATTTATAATGCAAGGCTAACCTTTAAACCAAATATTGGCCAGGTGTATTACCTCTATCAAAAGCATGATGAAGAATTTATTCTCTCAATGGTAGCCTCAAACCAATGGGGTAAACAAATGCCATACAAGAATTTTATTGCCAGTGTTAAGTTGCTTGCCGATCATACCTGGAAGGAACTATAAATCATTTTTTCCTTCATTTACCGCTTCGGGAAAATAGTCCATTTCACCAGTTAAAAAATGTATTAGTTTCATAGGTACAATCTCATCAAATTGTCTTTACAAAAATGAAAGCGATTATACTGTTATTACTTTCCAGCACATTTTTAACTCAGGTACAAACACAAACAAACTACCCGGCGCCTGTAGAAGGCGACTATGCAATAAAAAACTTTGCGTTTGAAACCAGTGAAGTCTTACCACAATTAAATATTCATTACACTACAATAGGCAAACCTGTTAAAGACAAAAATGGTAATGTAGTTAATGCCGTATTAATTATGCATGGCACTTCGGGCAGCGGCCGCCAATTTTTATCGGAGCGGTTCGCGGATAACTTGTTTAAGTCCGGTCAACTACTTGATGCAAACAAATACTTTATAATACTGCCCGATGCAATTGGGCATGGTAAGTCGGGCAAGCCAAGTGATGGTATGCTCATGAAATTTCCCAGGTACAATTATAACGATATGGTGTTGGCGGATTACCGTTTACTTACAGAGCATTTGGGTGTAAACCACTTGCGATTGGTGATGGGAACATCTATGGGCGGTATGCACTCGTGGGTATGGGGTTACACGTATCCCAATATTATGGATGCGTTACTGCCATTGGCAAGTATGCCGGTGGCAATTGTAGGAAGAAACCGCATGCTCAGAAGGATGGCTATTAATCTTATTAAAATGGACCCGGAATGGAAACAAGGAGCTTATACAACCCAACCAAAAGTAGGATTGGCGGGCGCCATATCATCGCTTATTTTTATGGGTAGCAGTCCGCTTCAGTTTCATAAAAATGCACCCACCATAGCTGCCGCAGATTCAATGCTGCAGGCAATGGAAGCACGTTATAGCAGCACATTAGATGCTAACGATTTGATCTACCAGTTTGATGCTTCAAGAGATTATAATCCTTCACCCCATCTTGCTAAAATCATAGCTCCTTTATTTGCCATTAATTCTGCCGACGATGAGGTTAATCCTCCTGAATTAAATATTATGGAGACCGAGATAAAGAAGGTACTAAAGGGCCGGTATATTTTGCTTCCAATCACCGATAAAACTTCGGGCCATGGTACACACACTAATCCGGAGGTATGGGGCAATTATTTAAAAGAATTGCTCAACCTTACCGGTAAGCAATAAGTACCAAACAGCTAAACCGCTATATCGAAAGCCTTCGTACACTATATTGCAACAGTGAAAAAAGCAGGAATATTTTGTGGAATTCTATGGTTACTGGTTTTTACTTCGTGTGTATCATTAAATAAGTCATCGTATACTCCTGCTCAAAAATTACCTGCTGAGGCACTGCAACAAGATGTCAGGCTGTTAAAGGCAATCCTTGAGGAAAATCATCCCGGCCTGTATTGGTATACACCAAAAGACTCAATCGATTTTTACTTCAATAATACCCTTGCTTCCATCACCGATTCGTTAACTGAGCTTCAGTTTCGAAACAAAGTTTC